>CAYTLX010000020.1:0-13337 GCA_964438645.1 uncultured Saprospiraceae bacterium
TTTAAGTTTAGAGTGACTAGCTGCCATGGTTTCAATTGAAACCATGGCAGCTAGTCATTTATAGGTTGGTTAGCGGATAAGAGTGACATCTCCAGAGTATAACTTTCTCTTGCCATTGATAAATTCAATTTCTGCCGAATAAATATAGACTCCAGCAGGAGCTTTTTTGTCACGATATTGACCATCCCAACCTAACGTCATATTGTTGGGGGCAAATTCTTTCTGCGTAAAAATATGATTGCCCCAACGGTCAAAAATTTGTAGCTCCTTAATGGCTTTAATACGAAGCGGATTTGCAAAAATAGTAAAACTCCAATTGCCTTGGACAGCTCCTTGCGGAGAAAAAACATTCGGGATGTAAACATCGGGGTCTTGCACCATGACCATAATTTTGGCGGAAGCTTCACAATGTTGGTTGTCAATAATTGTAATAGCATATTCAGTCGTAACCAAGGGCTTTGCAAAAGGCGTAAGGCAATTTATACAAGCGGTATCAGGCATGGGCGTCCAAATAACAGAATCTAAATCCGCAGCTAAAACACTAGCATGCGTTTCGAGCTGAATACTATCTCCGAGCCCTATAAAATAATTTGGAACCACATTTAAAGTGGGCTTTATCGGTGCGTATAGAGTCGCTTTTTGATGGTATTCACACCCATAAATATCCTGAATGACAATATCATATTCTCCGTGACTTAGGGTGTTGATTTCTGTAGTGTCATAAAATGTTTGACCGCCATCATAAGAAATTAAATAGGGTGGTGTGCCCCCTCTAATATCAAAAACGGAGATGCGTCCATCATGCTCCAAACATGTCGGGTCAAAACTCGTGATAGTCGCTTGGTTGGGGTGTGTGGAGATTTCTGTAATGGCTACTTCATCAATCGCTGTGCAGCCATTTAATACATTGGTTACCAGTAAGTTGTATTGTCCAGGTGCATCAACGATGGTCTGTGGCAGGGTAATATCGCCTTGAAAATGTCCATCGGTCGAAGACCAAGCATATTGTAGGTTGGTGGCTGGGTTTGGGGTGCCAATAATGGTGGACGTATCTGTACAGTTCAGGGCAAATGTTGGTCCCGCATTGACGGGGGGAGACGTCGTGTCAATTGGGACTAGTATTGATTCAGAAGAAGTACACCCATTGATAATATTTGAAGTCTCTAAAACATAAGTTCCGTTTTTGTTGATGGTTGGACTTAAGGTGGTGGCTCCAAGAGTGATTTGCCCGTCTGGTGTAGTCCATTGATACGTAAAATTAGACCCATTGGATGTGCCAAGCCCAGATAATTGAATTTTAGTTTGGTCACAATTTAGGGTGTCGGCTGGAACGATGGAAGTAATGGGTTGCTCAAAATCGCCTAGAATAATCATTTCAATTGTATCCTTGCATCCATGTCCATCCGCAACGGCACCCATAATCATACCTTCTGACAGATTTTGGATATTTGGGTTACTCGTGCCATTGCTCCAAGCATATTGATAAGGAGTCGTGCCACCTATTGTTTGAGTATTGACAAATCCTCCTTGCGGAGAAAAACAATTTACATGCTGCACTTCTGTAATAGAAAATATTAATGCGTCTGGCTCATTGATTTGAACGGATTGCTCTGTGGTACAACCATCATTATCTGTGACGGTAACCACATAATTCCCACTAGGTATTTGAGTAATAGTATGGGTGGTATCTGATGCAGAAGTGGACCAGTTGTATGAGTATGGAGTGGTTCCATTGGAAGGCGCTACGGTAATAGCCCCATTTTGCTGTCCAAAACATAGGACATCCGTAGAAGATATCGTAGCACTTAGCGTAGTGTTCTCGATTTTTGCTTCCCCAACGGTGTTACCAGCGCAGCCATAAGAAGAAATAGATTGAATTGTATATTTACCAGATTGATTGACATCAAAGTTACTGGTGGGAGTATTGTATTGTTTGGTAAAATGTACGGCACCATCTTTTTCAACAGTCACTTCCCAAGGGGGGGCACCCGTAAAGGCAAGATTAATCGTTGCAGTACTGTTAGCATCGCATAAAGTACCATCCCCGTTTATTGTTCCCGTTGCAGTGGGGATTACCGCAATATCAAAATCAGCCTGACTCTGGTTATTGCAGGCATCTGTGACGGTACAGGTGATTAATTCCCCAGAAGAGAAATTTTGCGAAAGCATAGCAGTCGAGTCTCCTGTACTCCAAGCATACGAAAAAGAACCAATACCCCCTTGAATAGTTGGTTGGAACGTTGCCACCGTGTTTTCACAAAGACTTGTATCGATACCTGTGGCTTGAATGATTATTTTGTCTGAAATGGTTATGGTTGCAGTAGGTTTATAGCATGGGTATTGTCCTGTTACTTCAATATTAATGGTCTCATCGCCTTCTGCAATCCCATCATCTATTGCAAAAACAGGAATGCTGTCTGATGTCACACCCGCTGGAATCGTTATACTGGTGGGTAAAGCAAGATAATCTATACCTGCTGTCGCTGTACTAGATGGTAATACCTTGATAAGCAGCGTCAAGGGTTGATTCATGTCATTGCTGCAAGAGCGGTCAAATACCAAATACCCATTATCACAACCTTCCAAGGAGCTTTGAGTCTGCAAAATGTTACTTGTGGGCGTCACTTGCACTAGATCGCCCGCATTAAAACTTCCCGCTTTGAGAAAAACGGCGGAATCGTATATCCCATCTCCAACATCCGCAATAGCTAATTTTATGTGATAAGTTTCGCAAGGGATTACGGTAGCACTAGCCGTTAATGGGGTCGTAAAACCATCAAATTGGATGTCCGAAATATTTGTTGTTCCACCACACGATGAGCTATTGGGATTAAAAAATGCACTGTTTTTTAGATGGTTGATGTTATCAATACTAACGACTTCACCAGTAGAAGGAACACGAGCAATGTTTTGCGTACCCACAATACCTGGCCCAGAAATAAAGAATCCAAATACATCATTATAATCCTTATTGACAAATTCACAGTACTCTTCAGATGCAAAAACATACTCGAATTCTATCTGGTCTGAGACGGGCGTAAAATCAAATTCTAGTACGGCAGCATCATAAATGGAATTGGAGACTGCTCCAGCAAGGTCTGCGTCTGTATTGTTATTGGGGACATTGGTGCCTTGGCTGCCGCTATTATTGGGTCCAACGGCGTTGTCTATGTGACCTGTTGAAATGATAATACCGTCATTAAAACCTATAGAAGCCGTACCATTGGTAAAAGTACCAAATTGAACATCTTCACCATGCTTTTGAACATTCAAGTTGATGGAGCAATTATTGCCAATTAGTACCCCTTGAATTAGCTCATCAGCCGAGACACCTACGGTTACATCCAGATTGGCTTCTGGTTGATCTATGGGCGTACTAGTTGCGTTTAGGATGGACACTGAAATAAAGGCGTCAATTTTAGGACTACATTGCTTTTTTACCGTAAGGGTCTGGCAAGTGGAGTTGGCCACAAATTGAAGGATGGGCTTAATGGTCAATTGATTTTTAAGGAGTATTTCGCATGATTCTCCATCTGCTTGCGCAGAAATTTCATATAGTTGCCCTAGTTGAAGGCCACAAATATGGATTTCTTGCTCGTTTTGAGATAAATGAACGGGAAATCTGGCGGATGGAGCGTTTAGTTTGAAGTTTTGTTGTGCGAAAGAAGAGAAAGCAAAAAAGAGAAAAAAGAACAAACAGGGGTAGATGTTTTTCATAGTGTAATACAGGTTGCCCATACGTCTTGATAGCTAGACGCAGGTTAGGTTTTCGGAAAAAATGAGAATGGGAATATACTAGCCCAGCCCAAAGTAGGACTAGGACAGGCGTTGTCCCCAAAGATATTGTATTTCGTGGGAATATACCGCCTTAACGATATGAAAAATTAGAAAATTATATAACATTTAACATTTTATGCATCAATTTTTTATACTTATAACCTATTTATGGTATATTTGCGATACGAAAAGTATAGATATACAGATAATTTGGGGACTAGGATTTTTTTAATAACAATATTTCTCTTATCTTTGATTTACCAAGGATTTACTCTTCAAACACTATGTGCCGTAAAACTTATTTTTTTCTCGCGCTCCTTTTGGGCTTTGTATCTATTTTGGATGCACAAGTGGTAGAGCCGTGCGGGGCAAGCATCCTTCAAAGCCATTCATTGGCTAATCATCCCGAACTTCTCCATAAACGAGAAACAACCGAGCAACTCATTCAGGATTTTGAGCAAAATGGGGTCAATAATCGTGAAGTATTCACAGTGCCGATAGTTTTTCATATTGTTTACTATTCCGATGTCGAAAATGTCTCCGATCAGCAAGTTTTTTCTCAAATCGCTGCACTCAATAGAGACTATCGAAAAAGAAATGAAAATTTTTCCAAGGTTCACGAAGATTTCAAAAAAGTGGCTGCTGATGTAGAAATTGAGTTTTGCCTTACGGAAAAAGATCCTTTCGGAAACGAAACCACGGGGATTACCCGTACCCAAACACCCTATGCCAATATTGGACATAGACTGAACCCTTCAGATGGGCGTCCAGCTATATATTATTCAAATCTTGGGGGTGAAAATGCTTGGGATACCCAAAAGTACTTGAATATTTGGGTCTGTAATATCGGTGGAAGTATCCTAGGGTCGGCCACTTTCCCAGGCACGGTCATACCCGAAGAAGATGGGATTATTATTGACTATGAAGCCTTTGGCTCGGTGGGTACCGCAAAATATCCAAATAATCGTGGCAAAACATTGGCTCATGAAATTGGACATTATTTTGATTTACAGCACATTTGGGGAAATAAAGCCGGGGATTGTGCGATAGATGATGGAATTGATGATACCCCTTTTCAGGAAAGACCCACTCAAGGGTGCCCTAGTGATAGAAGGGTGAGTTGTGGGTCTTTTGATATGTATAAAGACTATATGGATTATTCGGCGGATGAGTGTTTAGCCATGTTTACGCAAGGTCAAAAAACAAGAATGCTTGCTACATTGCAAACGGTTCGTAAAGAGTTGTTGAATAGCAATACCTGTAACAAGACGACTTTTGATGCACCACTTGAGCAAATTGTATTGTACACCAATCCAGTGGATGATGAACTCTTTGTCTCTCTAAAAGGGGGGAATATTTTTGAAGCATCCGTTACGATTTATGATGTACTAGGCCATGTAATGTTAAAAGAGAAGACCTTTTTTTTCCCAGGGGCTTATCCGATTGATGTTCATTTTTATCCGCAAGGAGTCTATTTTGTGGTGTTATCATCTTCTGATAACCAATTAGTCCGAAAATTAGTTGTAAACCATTAAATGCCTACAATGAAGATAATTAACTGGAAAATTGATGCTTCCTTCACGCAATTAAATTTGGGCTATCTTCCGTATTGGGGGCAGAATATGGGGAGAAATTGCGTTTTTAAAGAAAAAAATGATAATTTTGCGGCTATTGAAGCAGCGTTTTTAAAACTGATGTCCTCTAGTCTCTTGAAGAAGCTAGCTTTTTATCTCTCAAATAATCGCTTTAAATTGAACAGAACCACACAATTAGGTGATTTTTTCGATACGGCCTTTCAAGAATCAAGGGGACGTGCTCGTACAGTCAGGCGAGCATTTGAATCTTTTGCATTTGGCAACTTATTAGTTTTTAATACAATATTAAAAGCGGTAAAATCATTCTTATTCAACAGTAACCCTAATACTATCCATAAGTTTAGAATTGCAGTAGAGCCAACCTTTTTTCCGCAAGGGAAAGATGCATCATCTATTTGGTCTTGGATGGTCAATTGTTCATTGCTTAAGTATAGCTTACGCAAAATCCCATTTCTACTCACAAACTCAAAAATTAACACTTTCAAAACCTCCCAAAGATTATGAAAAATTTTACACTAAAATTTTTGACTTTTTTGATTTTGCTTGTAGGCACGGCCGATGCTTATGGGCAGTGCTGTACTAATTGCCCGTTGACGCTTCCCGAATCACAGCAAGGGGATATTGTTTTATCTGTGACGGGTGCAGCCAATAATGATTTAAGTAGTCCTGGACAAGGAGTTTGTGGCGTAACAGTAAATTTTACTCATCAATATATCGGGGACTTAGAATTGGTTTTAACGTCTCCTAGCGGACAAAGTGTTACTTTAATTGGGCCTATTGGTCTTTTTGGCGAAACAGATTTTTCCACATGGAATATATCCTTTGTGCCTTGTAGCGACCCCGCCAGTCCAGACGCTGGGCATGCTGCCGTATTTACTAATGATGAATCTTGGGGTTTATCTGGTAATTTTACAGGTAGTTATTATCCCCATATGGGTTGTTTAGAAGATTTTAATTTGGGTTCAGTGAATGGTGATTGGGTTTTACACTGGGTGGATGGGCAAGGCCAGGATGTTGGAGAGTTTTTTGATTATAATATTATTTTCTGTGACCCAACGGGTGTCGGTTGTTCAACCTGTGCAGCGGAAGCGGGCACGATAAGTCCAGGTGGCCCTTTTGCAGAATGTGAAGGTTCGCCACTCCTACAACTCCCATTAGCACCCATCTATGCTACAAATGAAACAGCGCCTGACCCACCTGGCGATTACGGCTATACTTACTTAGTGTCGGATGCTAGTGGTATAATTCAAGCCATCCTAACGACTCCTGATTTTACCACGTTGCCAGTAGGAGATTATCAAGTTTGTGGATTGTCCTATAGCCTTGCAGATGCTGCTTTCCTGCCGAATGTGGGAGACGATTATAATCTTCTTGTGGCCAACATGGCTACAGGAAACGCAGGGTTTTGTGGTGATTTATCTAATAATTGTGTGTCCGTTACAGTGAATCCAGGTCTTCCAGATGTGGATATTGATTCCACGATTTGTAATGGGGATTATGTTACTTGGGGCGGGCTAAATATAAGTTGGTCTGGTGACTTTGTCCAAACTACTAATGATCCAAATACAGGCTGTCCGTATGATAGCATACTTCATTTAACGGTTACTGGAGCCATTGATCCTTTGTTTGATCAACTAGGACCATTCTGTGAGTCTGATGCTCCTGTGAACTTGCCCAATGTATCTACCAACGGTATTTCAGGTACTTGGAATGTAAATCCTTTTGATCCTAGTGTTTCCGTTGGGCAGACCACTTTAACTTTTACTCCTTCGGGTGGTGGGTGTGTGAACGACGGTGTTATGGTGCTTGATGTCTTTCCCCTTCCTAATATTACCTTCAATGCTGTAGGTGCGTTGTGTACATCTGATGCTGCAATAAGCTTAAATGCGACTCCAGCAGGGGGTACTTTTTCTGGGATAGGTGTATTAGGTGGTTTCTTTGACCCATCTGTAGCAGGACTAGGAAGCCACACAGTCACTTATTCATACGCAGATGCTAATGGTTGTACCAATACCCAGAGCATTACGATAGATGTACAAGATTGTGGCTGCCAAAACCCACCAACAGTCGATGCGGGTATTGATCAATCAGCTTGTGCCGATAATGCGATATTTACGCTAAATGGGACATTTGGTGGTGGAGCTACCAGCGGTATGTGGACTGGAGCAGGCACCTTTGCCCCTAATGCCTCTACAGGCAATGCGACCTATACGCCTACCGCAGCGGAGATAGCTGCCGGGAGCGCCACGGTAACATTTACGACGGATGATCCAGATGGCTTAAGCGGTCCTTGTTTGGCGGCATCGGCATCGGTTGTATTGACCATCAACCCATTGCCGACTGTTAACGCAGGTACTTATGCACCGTTGTGTGAGTCTGACGGGGTAATTACGTTAAGTGGACAGCCAACTGGTGGCGTATTTAGTGGAACGGGTGTCGTCGGTACAACCTTTGACCCTAGTGCTACTGGTGCAGGTAGTCATACGATTATCTATACCTATGTCGATGGTAATAATTGTTCCAATAGTGGTACGGCAACAATTGATGTTAATCCATTACCAACAATCGTTTTTACAGCAGTCGGTTCACTCTGTACATCTGATGCAGCAGTAAGTTTAAATGCGACTCCAGCAGGAGGTACTTATTCTGGGACAGGCGTGGTAGGTAGTACCTTTGACCCAAGTGTAGCAGGTGCAGGTAGTTTTACAGTAAGTTATGAATTTACAGATGCTAATGGTTGTACGAATACCCAGAGCATTACGATAGATGTACAAGATTGTGGCTGCCAAAACCCACCAACAGTCGATGCGGGTATTGATCAATCAGCTTGTGCCGATAATGCGATATTTACGCTAAATGGGACATTTGGTGGTGGAGCTACCAGCGGTATGTGGACTGGAGCAGGCACCTTTGCCCCTAATGCCTCTACAGGCAATGCGACCTATACGCCTACCGCAGCGGAGATAGCTGCCGGGAGCGCCACGGTAACATTTACGACGGATGATCCAGATGGCTTAAGCGGTCCTTGTTTGGCGGCATCGGCATCGGTTGTGTTGACCATCAACCCATTGCCTACTGTTAACGCAGGTACTTATGCACCGTTGTGTTTGACAGATGCACCAATTTCATTGATAGGACAGCCAAGTGGTGGAGTTTTTACGGGGCCTGGAGTTAATGCTGGTGGATTTGATCCAAATTCTGTTGGGGCAGGCTCTCATGTAATCACTTATACTTTTGCGGACGGGAATAGTTGCGCAAATAGTAATACAGCTACCATCGTAGTTAATCCACTCCCAATTGTGGATGCTGGGAATGATACGATGATTTGTGCGAACGATGGAGTAATTGCTCTGGTTGGGAATCCAACTGGAGGGATGTTTGTCGGTACAGGGATTTCAGGTAGCAATTTTGATCCAGCTATTTCGGGCATAGGAACATTTAGCGTTGCATATAGTTATACAGATTCAAACGGCTGTACAAGTACGGACACATTAGTAGTCACCGTAAATGATTGTGGTTGTGCCACACCAGCGACCATAAATATAGGCACCTATTCTGCCGTCTGTGCGGATAATGCCTCCTTTGTTCTGAATGGGATGTTTGGAGGAGGAGCGAGTAGTGCTACATGGAGTGGTGGTTTAGGCACTTATACCCCAGATAATATGACGATGAATGCGGTATATACCCCAAGTGCGTCCGAGATAGCCACAGGCACAGTCAGTTTGACGTTGACCACAGATGATCCCGATGGAAATGGTCCATGTACGGCAGCGACATCGACCGTTGATTTAATCATCAATGCTATGCCTGCGGCGGATGCAGGGGTAGATACAACGATATGTGCAGATGCTGCGCCAATAAATTTAGTGGGTACAGCAGGAGGCGTGTATAGCGGCAATGGAGTAGTAGGAAGTACATTTGACCCGAGTCTAACAGGCTCTGGCAGCTTCCCAGTAGTGATTACGGTAACATCAAACGGCTGTACAAGTACGGACACATTAATAGTCACCGTAAATGATTGTGGTTGTGCCACACCAGCGACCATAAATATAGGCACCTATTCTGCCGTCTGTGCGGATAATGCCTCCTTTGTTCTGAATGGGATGTTTGGAGGAGGAGCGAGTAGTGCTACATGGAGTGGTGGTTTAGGCACTTATACCCCAGATAATATGACGATGAATGCGGTATATACCCCAAGTGCGTCCGAGATAGCCACAGGCACAGTCAGTTTGACGTTGACCACAGATGATCCCGATGGAAATGGTCCATGTACGGCAGCGACATCGACCGTTGATTTAATCATCAATGCTATGCCTGCGGCGGATGCAGGGGTAGATACAACGATATGTGCAGATGCTGCGCCAATAAATTTAGTGGGTACAGCAGGAGGCGTGTATAGCGGCAATGGAGTAGTAGGAAGTACATTTGACCCGAGTCTAACAGGCTCTGGCAGCTTCCCAGTAGTGATTACGGTAACATCAAACGGCTGTACAAGTACGGACACATTAATAGTCACCGTAAATGATTGTGGTTGTATGAATCCACCCCAAGTTAATGCTGGGTTGAATGAGGATATATGTCTGTCTTCCCCGACGATTAGCCTAAATGGCATCCTATCTGGCTCAGCCACTTCCGCAACATGGAGTGGGGGTACAGGAACGTATTCTCCCAATAACCAAGATTTAAACGCAGTTTATACACCATCACAGGCTGAGTTAAATGCAGGTTCGGTAACTTTAACAATTATTACAAATGATCCAGATGGTTCAGGACCATGCACTCCAGCAACAGGTCAAGTTACTTACACATTTACGCAAGTAAATGTCCAAGGAGTGACGATGGCAAATAATGGCTTTATTGATTGCTCGGGCATCCCCGATACATTAGTTGGCAGTGGGACGGCATCAAATGGTGGAGTAGTAACAGGATTTTGGAAGGATGCCGCCGGAGTTTTATTAGTACAAGGGGATAGCTTGATTGCAGGCTCTCCTGGGCAATATACTTACTTTGTTGAAAGCGCTATTGGTTGTGTTGATAGTACGACGGTGACGGTACAAAGCTCGGCGAATGTACCAGATATTTTTGCTTCTGCAAGTAATACAATGACCTGTATGGATACTTTGATTGATTTGGTGGGTGGGTCTAATACCCCAAATGCTATTTTCTCATGGACAGAGCCAAGTGGTAATACACTGCAAGGGGCAACGTTAACCGTTGATGAAGCAGGATTATATGTATTTCATGTATTAGATCCTGCTACTAATTGCCCAGCATCTATGAATGTTACGGTTGTCGCAGATACACTGAAACCAGTGGTTACAACGATAGCTGGCGAGATAAGCTGTGCCGATACATTGGCAGATATCATTGTGAATAACGTAAATAACCTAGATTTAGCTTATTCTTGGCTATTTCCAGATGCGGTGACCACTTCAACGGATTCTTCTTTGATTGATATGACTCAGGGTGGTGTGTATGCCCTGCATATTGTTAATAATGCAAATGGGTGTGTAGCGGATGTTTTGGATAGTATCCAAATGGATACGGTTGGCCCAGAAAACTTAGTTGCTTACGGTCAAAATTTAGATTGCGACAACCCGACTACCCAATTAATCGCTTCTACCACGACACCTAATTCCGTCTTTGAATGGAATGGTCCAGACAATTTTAAAACAAATAATCCAACACCAATCATTCAAACGCCAGGAGATTATGTGCTGAAGGCTTTTGGTACAAATGGTTGTATCTCCGAAACGCTTATTGCTATCGCGCTCGATACGGTACATCCTAATATGAATCCCTATACAATGGACACCATTGATTGTGTGAATCAAACGGCGACATTATTCGGTAATACTTTGAGTACGGTTGTTGAGTTTTCTTGGTATAATAACGGCAATTTTATAGGTGTTGGTGACTCAATTGATGTCAATGGCGCAGGTAATTATGATGTTGTTGCCACGGATCAAAATAATGGCTGTTCGTCGCAGAACTCTGTCCTTGTGCCTGATGATTCAGATTCTCCGCTTATTACCTTGAGTGTTGATGGGGTCATTAATTGCTTTGGCAATAGTGTACCTGCAACATTAAATTCTAATCGTCCTTTGGATAGTATCTCCTGGTCTGGCCAGAATTTGAATATTCAAAATGATACTTCTATCATGATTGATGAAGCAGGGAGTTATCAAATTTACATTGTCGGTGATAATGGGTGTATGGGTCAAAAAACCTTTACGGTTGATGCCGATACAATGCCGCCACTTGCAGTAGGAGTCGCTAAATTTGAAGTAACTTGTACCATAGACAAAGGGAGTTTAGGAGTTGATGGGTCTTCGTCTGGAGCCAATATCAGTTATGCCTGGGAGAGCTTGGGCGCAGGTAATATCCTGAATGGTGCTATGACTAGTGAACCTTACGTACAAGGTGCTGGTAGTTATTTGTTGACTGTGTTAGATAATAGCAATGGTTGTTCCGCTACTACAGAAGTAGAACTGGGGACAAATGGTAATATCCCTGTGGACTTAGACTACGATGCTGTACCCGTTCAATGTAATGGCTATACCGATGGAGCCATAATAATTCGGGGTGTACAAGGTGGTGAGTCTCCATATTTGTATAGTTTGAATGACGGTCCTTTCGGACAAAATAAAATCTTCTCGCCGATACCACCAGGAGAATACAAGGTGGTCATTCAAGATGTGAATGGATGTACCATGGAAAGGACATTGAGTGTTACAGAGCCAGATTCTCTGACCATAGATTTAGGACCTGATCAACTAATTAAACTTGGGGATGCGGTGACGGTCTCCGCCACGGTTAGTGACCCGTCAGCCATCCAATCTTTTGTTTGGAATGATGTTTTTGACTCTACATGCGTAGGTAATCCTTATTGCTTTACCCAAGATTTCTCTCCAATGAAGTCATTGACTTTACGGGGAACAATTTTAGATACTTCGGGCTGTAAAGCCACAGATTATGTCAATATATATGTGGATGACACACCGAATATCTATGTACCTAATATATTCTCACCCAATGGGGATTTCTATAACGATTTGTTCACGGTATATTCTGGGCAAGGTGTTAAAGAAGTGACAGACTTAGAAGTCTTTGATAGATGGGGAACCAAAGTCTATCATATTCCGATTGTTGATGGGATAAATGGCTGGGATGGCTTTTTTAGAAGTAAAAAATCCCCTGAAGGAGTATATATTTACCAATTTCATGTCTTAATGGATACGGGGGAAGAAAAATTCTTTAAAGGAAATGTTACCTTAATTCGATAAAAAAATGGAATAAAAAATGGAAGGGCGGCAATTTCTTTGTCGCCCTTTTCTTTTTAAGGATGTCATTTTATTGCGAATGATGGTGCTTTTTTGTAAGAAAAATAGTACTTTTACCACCATTAATAAACTATATCTATTCTTTGGAAGCATAAGGAATAGAAAAAAATGTTCAAATGAATAAAATAATTACCTTGTTTTTCGGCTTGTTCTTGCTAGTATCCTGTATGAATGATGATCAATATGAAAAAATGAAGGGTAGCTGGGTTTGCTCTAGCTGGATGAGCCAAAGTGACGGAAAAGAGATGTGTGATGATAACGTACACTTTTCGTTTAATTTAGACAAGACCTACAGCTCCCAGTTTAATTCAACCAAAGAAGATGGCACTTATTACCTTGTAGGGAATGTGTTATATGTCACTCCTAAAGGAAAAACAGAATTTGGAGTCGAAATGAAAAGATTAGATTCAGATACAATGACTATTCTGATGAATCGCTCTGGTTCTATCGAGACATTGACTTTGGTTAAAAATAGGTAACTGTTTAGATAGGGCAAATTTTTGCCATAAAATGCCCTTTTTACGCCTGTTTTTGCTACTTTTTTATCACGTAGCGGTGCTACGCTTCAAAAAAATAGCTTCAACATACACAAAAATGCCTATTTTTTGCCTAAAAATAGGGG
>CAYTLX010000021.1:0-13191 GCA_964438645.1 uncultured Saprospiraceae bacterium
TCATTCCCAAAAACAAGCGCATATCCATTTTTATTTTCCGGAAGGACAAACTCAGCCAAAGGCAGACTTGCGTCGGTTTGTTCAATGGCAAAAACAGACATTCCTGCCTGCTTACATTGTGCGACGGCATCCGCTACCTGCTCAAAGTACGTCCAAGATACCGTAGCAGAAGCCCCAATAGCCGTTTTCAAAATTTCCCGATGCGGGGGGGTAGCTGTAATCCCACAAAGTAAAATAGATTGCAAGGCAAAAGCATCAGCAGTTCGGAAAGCAGAGCCGACATTAAGTCCTGAACGAACATTATCTAAAATCAGGACAATCGGAGTCTTTGGGCTCGATTTGAACTCATCAGGAGAAAGGCGCTCCAGTTCTAAGGTTTTCAGCTTACGCAAAATAAAAGATTAAGAATTTTCCGTAAAAAGCTCTGTAGCTAAGCCAAAGTGATGCGCAAATTGCTGCATTTGCTCTGCCAAGTCCTTATTGCCCGTAGCATTGATATAAGTATCCGCCAAAGAGCGAAGCGTATAATACATAAGTTGATCCATTTCCCCCACCTGCAAATCTTCCGTCCAAAGGTCTAATTTCATGGTGTCTTTGGTCGTCCGATCCAAGAAGCTCAAAAGCATCCCTTTGGCCACTTGCTCCTTTCCATCCTGACCAATCCAAGTAATCTCTTTGGGGATTTTGTTGTCATTCAATTCTATCTCTATTTTGATGGTATTCTTCATGGTATTTTTTTTTGTTTCTCAACTGCTTAAAATGGGAATTGTTCAAAGTAAACAAAAATAGCACATGTACCTAATAATATCGCAAAATCCCGTATATTTGACATGGGTTATAGAAACCTGCCTAAAAACCACAAAATGAAAGCGATTTTTCTACTCTTCAGTCTTTTTTTTTCTTCTAGCCTATTTGCGCAAGCGAATTACTTTACGGATGCTGTCACAAAGCTGGAATTCAATACTGATTTCCAGCCAAGTTCGCATGTTGATGTGACGACTAGCCGAGTACTTCTGCCCCCTTCTACCCAACCCTTGCTTTCGCAAAAAATAGCCATTCCGTTACAAAATGCCAAGCCTTTTATCACGGCAGCCCTACAATACGATGGCCCTTCCGACGAACAATTACTCGAGCAATTTGCGATTCGTTTTTCGAAAGATGGACTCAACTGGGCGAACTGGATTCCAATTTATGAAGACATGCACATTCCAGATGAAAGTCGGCAAAGCAATTTTACAGGACAACTCATTTTTGCGCAAGCGACTAATCAATATTTTCAACTAGCCATCTATCCAAAAGCCAACAAAACGATTGAGTTTGATTTAATTCAAGTCGTTTTTTCTGCACCAGGGAAAAGTCAAAAGATTGCGCCACAAACACCGCCCGTTTCTAGTCGCTCTGTTTGTCCATTACCTAGTGTTCAGTATCGTGGGGATTGGTGCAGCCTTGGCGAATGTCCATATGGCAGTAATCCGGCTTACACTACCGTGACCCACCTAATTGTACACCATTCGGCAGGCACTAACTTTAGTGCAGATTGGGCAGCAGTCGTACGGGCCATTTGGCACTATCACGTGGACACACATGGATGGAATGACATCGGTTACAATTGGCTCATTGACCCGAATGGCGTACTCTATGAAGGCCGACCCGACAATGTTCGTGGGGCGCATTTTTCGGGACATAATACGGGCACACTAGGGGTATGTGTTTTAGGTAATTTTCATAATGCAAGCCCCAAAATTGCACCAACACCTGCCGCCATAGAAACCTTAGAGCGACTGCTCTGCTGGAAGTCCGAAAAAGAAAATATCAACCCCTTAGCCACCAAATATCATGCATCATCGGGACTCAATCTTAAAACCATTGCTGGACATCGAGATAGTGGTTCAGGCACTGCTTGCCCTGGAGACTCCCTTTACATTCAGCTTCCCAATATTCGTATTGATGTGGACAGTTTATTACACCCAGTATCTATTTTTACTCCTGTCAAAAATAGCGGTTTAGTAACGATTACGCCGACGCTTGCGCAAAATAACATCCAACTCAAATACGCAACCCCGTATCATCCTAAACTTCAATACCAAATCATTGCTCCTTCCGGAAAAATAGTACAACAAGCTGATTTTCAAGAAGATACAATAGCAGATATCTCAAACATCCCCAATGGAATTTTTATTATTCGGGTGATAGGAAAAGAAGTATTTGATCTTTTTAAGATTCTAAAAAACTAAAACATGAAAACGAAATTACTCTTTTTATTGCTCCCTTTCTTCCTGCTCACAAGATGCGCACAGGAATCCAGTAACAAAGCTACTGAAGCCGTACGGCCAGTCGACTCAACATCCCAAAAACTACCCGCTACTAGTAAAAAGAATACGCCTACCACTGAAGCCGAACAGCCAGTCAACTCGACGTCACAAAAACTACCCGTTACAAAAAAATACGGGATA
Organism: uncultured Saprospiraceae bacterium; assembly: GCA_964438645.1. GTDB lineage: Bacteria > Bacteroidota > Bacteroidia > Chitinophagales > Saprospiraceae > HyVt-613. The sequence continues at coordinate 2,454 of CAYTLX010000021.1, forward strand.
AAATACACCCTACCTGCCGATTGGAAGACTACGACCCAAGAATTTAAAGCCACCGACCTTAAAGGAAATATTGTATCAATCCAAACAAGCTATCAAGACAACCACGATCAATCGGCAATCAACTTAACCTTCCACCCTGGCGAAAAAGGAAAGAAAATATATGCCTATAAATTAAAGAACATGGGCAAGCATACGAAGCGCATAAAAATCGGAAGTAAGGAGGCCATACAGACCACCGAATTATTAAAAATAGATGGCAAAGGACACCCATTAAAGCAACCAACCAAAAGAATTAGCGTAAGCTTACTGACCGAAAAAGGTGAGATGGATTTGGTGCTTAATGCTAAAAGCCAAGCCTCCGAAGAAACTTTTAATGACTTCATCTCTAAGATTGAATTTTAAACCCACTGACCATGAAAACCCTTCATCTTTTTATCGTTGTTTTATCCTTTTTGACCATCAACAAAATACATACTCAAACCATTCTAGGCATTGATGTATCCAAATGGCAAGGCAACATCAACTGGCAGCAAGTTGCCAATGACGGTAAAGTTTTTGCTTATGTCAAAGCCACCGAAGGAAAGACCTACACCGACCCTAAATTTGCAGTCAATGCAGCGAATGGCCATAGCGCAGGCGTGGTGATGGGGGTTTATCACTTTGCACGTCCAGATAATAATACGGGGGCGGAAGATGCCACCAATTTTGTCAACGTTGCAGGTAATTATATGGGCCCTGGGTTTTTGCCCCCTGTTTTGGATTTCGAAGACATCAACCGCAACGGAATGACCGTTTATCTATCAGATATCATGACCAGTAGTCAACTCACCGCTTGGATTCAAGAGTTTTTGACCACCGTCCAAAATCTAACAGGGGTCAACCCATCTGTATATACCAGTACCAATTATGCTGGATATGTTAATCCATCCCTAAATACATATGGATTATGGATTGCCAAACCCAATACAAGCCCTACAGCGCCTCCTACGAGCTTGGGTAATTGGACCGATTGGCAATTCAAGCAATATTCATGGGTCGGAAGCGTATCGGGTATCAGTGGGAACGTGGACTTGAATGTTTTTCATGGCTCTATCGATGATTTCAATGATTTAATCGGAAGTGGTCCTTTAGCCAATGATGAGTGTAGTAATCCTATATTACTGACTAGCCATACTTCTTGCACGCCCATTTCTGGCACCGTCAATGATGCCACCAGTAGCAATTGGCCTCAAGCATCCTGTGACTTTTATCAAGGAAATACGCACCTTCAAGATGTATTCTATCAATTCGTGGCCACCAGCCCAGAACACACCATCACAGTCAACCCATCTGGCAATCTTGACGCAGTGGTGACCCTTTACCAAGGTGCAGACTGCAACAATGTGACCGAAATTGGCTGCTCCGATAATGGCGGTGGATTTGGGCAACCTGAAATCCTAAATGCATCTAATTTAACCATCGGCGAAACCTACTGGATTCGAATTTATGACTATGGTAGCCAACCCCCTTCTAATGGAGATTTTGAGATTTGTGTGACCCATACGGGCGCTGCATCCGAAGACATCTTTTTGACGAATGCACACGCTGCTCCAGCTACCATTATGGTTGGTGAAGATGTCACCGCAGAAGTTAATCAGAATTATAGTGGCAATGCGAGCAATGTGCCAGATGTCTATCTAAGTTACTATTTATCAACCGATTGCACCTTAGACGGAGCAGACATTTTGCTGTTTGACCAAGATTTTTCGACCATCAATAGCAATGACCTTTTGGACGAAGAAAGCCAAACGTTAACTATTCCTGCTGGAATAAGCCCTGGTACTTACTATATTTTGATGGTAGGAGACGCCACCAACGTGATTTCGGAAAGCGACGAAAATAATAATACGGCTTGCGCCGAAATAACTATTATTGATGGAAGTGGAGAAGACATCAGCCTAAGCAATGCGACCATCTCTTCCGCTTCTACGGTCAACCCCGGTGATGATGTTATGGTCGCAATTACTCAAAACTATGCGGGTAATTCTGCCACCTTACCAGATGTCTATCTGCATACTTATTTATCGACAGATTGTCATTTGGACAGCGATGACATTCTGCTTAATGACCAAGACTTCTCCTCAATAAATAGCTCCAATACTTCCGAAGTAGAAAATCAAACTTTGACGATTCCAATGGGCACAAGTGCTGGCACCTACTATATTTTGTTTGTGGCAGACGCCACCCATGTAGTGAGTGAGAACAACGAAAATAACAATACGGCTTGCCTCCAAATTACGGTAACATCCAGTACACCAGAAGATATTTTCTTGACGGACATTTCTACTTCTACCCCCGTTGTACAACCTGGCGGAACAGTCACCATCGAAGCAATTCAAAACTACCAAGGCAACTCCAACAATGTCCCCAATGTCTATCTCCACTACTACCTATCGACAAACTGCAAACTCAATAGCTCCGATGTATTGCTCAACAATCAAGACTATTCGACCATCGACGTCAATGACCCTTCGGATGAAGAAAGTCGTACCGTTACCATTCCTAATAATACGAATCTAGGGAAATATTACCTTTTAGTTATTGCAGACGCCACCGACGTCGTTAGCGAAAGCAATGAGAATAACAATACGGCCTGCATCCAGCTCATCATCTCCAACACCGTTGATAATCAAGAAGTTAACCTAAAAAACAAGATAACAATATTCCCGAATCCCGTACCATCCATTTTACACTTTGATATTGATGCAAGTGTTAAAATTGATTATGTTGAAATTCTAAATAGTTTGGGGCAGACGATACAATCAGAGACGAATACTAAAAACGAAATAGATGTCAGCAAGATACCCAATGGAATTTATTTTGTGAAATTTGTTACGAATAAACAAGAAACCATAATGTTTAGAATTGTAAAAATAGACTAACACCATTGGAAACGGAACTGGTCAATTACTCAACTCAAGTTTCGGTACAGCGGTTTAACGGCAGAATGGTATAACGATAACGTATATGCTTATCTCTGGTGATGCAGATCTAAGGTAAAAAGGCTAAGGGTCAAGGGCTTAAAAAATTTGCCCTAGATTTTTCGGCAATGAGCTTAAATCCCCAGTAAGGCATCGTTAGCTTAAATCCTACAAATGGGCATATCTCAATAACGACGGGGCTTTTTAAGTGCCGAAAGTTGAGTCAATTATTAACTTTCGACCAGATATAGAAAAAAATCCTACCTAGGTCCACAAATAAACATTGGGACTAGGTAGGATTTAGGTAACCTAAGCCACCCCATAACTATTTGATTATCATCAACCTACATCAGAGCCTGCTCCAAATCCGTAATTATATCTTCCACATCTTCAATACCGACTGAAAAGCGAACCATCTCGTCCGTAATTCCTGCTTCTTCCCGCTCATCCTTTGGAATAGCGGCGTGCGTCATAGACGCTGGGTGCTGAATCAACGTTTCAATCCCACCCAAAGAAACCGCTAAAAGCGCCAATTTAACATGGTTCATCATGTGGACACCAGCTTCATATCCACCCTTCAAGCCAAAACTAATCATCGCCCCCGAACCTTTCATCTGTTTTTGCGCAAGCTCATACTGCGGAAAAGATTTTAATCCAGGATACAATACCCACGCAACCTTAGGATGCGCTTCCAAATATTTGGCTATTTTTTGAGCATTTTTTTGAGCTCGCTCCACTCTAACCGCCAATGTTTTTACCCCACGAATCACCATATAGGCCTGATGTGGATCCATATTTCCACCCAAGAAAGACATGGTTTTATGCACTTGTGCACGCAACTCTGGGGTCTTCGCAATTACAGCGCCCGCAACTATATCCGCATGGCCATTAATAAATTTAGTCATCGAATGTAATACCAAATCCACCCCCAAATCAATCGGATTTTGCAAGTGCGGACTAGAAAAAGTATTATCCACACAAACCAAAATCCCGTGCTTATGCGCCAATCGGCTAACTGCTTCAATATCAGTCAGTTCCATCGTAGGATTTGATGGAGTTTCCAAATAAATCAACTTGGTATTAGGGCGTATCGCTTGCGCAAAATTCTCTACTTTGGTCGCATCTATAAAATCGGATTCAACACCAAAACCTGCAAACAAAGTCTCCATCACCATCCGACTAGGCCCATACAGAGCACGCCCCGAAATCATGTGATCTCCTTGCTTCAAAAAAGCGGCAAAAACCGTTGAAACGGCTGCCATCCCCGATGCAAAAACAACCGAACCCGCACCATGCTCTAAATCCGCTAACTTCCTTTCCAATACATCAATCGTTGGATTACCGATACGTGTATAGATATATCCTTTTCCTTTTTTGGCAAACAAATCCGCTCCATGCTGCGCCGAATCAAATCCAAAAGTTGATGTCTGATAAATAGGTGTCACCGCACTTCTAAACTCATCTTGATAAGTACCACTGTGAATTAGCTTAGTATTAAAACCTTTGTCTTTTGTGTCCATATTTGCTTCTTTCGTATGAATAGACAAATGTATGATTAATTTAGCAATAAATCTAATGAATTATAGCATGTACAACAGCAACTAGACTCAGCACTTTCAATGAGATTAGCTACCAGCATCCAGCAAAATATCACCAAACGTTAAAAAAACATTAATGCTCTATCAAAAAATAACATTTTTTGCTTTTTTCCTGTTTCTTTGATAACATTTTGCGCAAGCATAAAGAAATCACACACTATGCACACTATCAAAATTTTCCTACTCCTTCTTCTACCTGCACTCGGGTTTTCTCAATCTAAAGTCAAATGGATGACCATGGAAGAAGCCATCGCCCAATCCAAAATCCATAAAAAGAAGATTTTTATTGATGTCTATACCGATTGGTGTGGTTGGTGCAAAAGAATGGAAAAAACGACCTTCCAAACCGATGAAGTCGCTAAAATACTGAATGAAGACTACTATCCCGTCAAATTTAATGCGGAACAAAAGGAGCCGATTACCTTCAATGGAAAAGTCTATAAATATGTCCAATCAGGACGTAAAGGGTATCATGAGTTTGCGGCTTATTTGTTGGACAATCAATTTAGCTATCCGACAGTTGTTTTTTTGGACGAAAATCTAAGAACGATTCAAGCGATTCCTGGGTATAGAAAGAAAAAAGAATTTGCCTTGATGGCCAACTATTTCGGCAAGGATTTTCATAAAAAAATGTCTTGGGATGCTTATACCAAGAAAAATAAATAACCTAAGCCTAAGACCATGAGCCATTTAATTTGTCGGCTTACTTGATGTAAAGTATTAATACTCAATGACTTGAGTGGCATTATGACCGTAATTATTGCCAAACCAATGGGCAGCATCAAATAGCCAAGCTGCTTCCACGCTTGTGTCTCCAATAAAAACCAAGCATACTTTAACATCAGCAGAACCACTACCCCACCCAAAGCAGTGGCCATTTTTTGCGCAAGCGACATCCCATACTTAGCTGGAATAGATGCAGACCCAAAAGCCTTATCTCCTTTCAGGTCTTCCATGTCCTTGATAATTTCGCGCCAGACAGTAGTCAAAAAAGCCATCAGGGCATACGCAACAAACACATTTCTTACGAAAATGGCCGCAGATTTATTTTGATTAAGCAACTCCATAAAAGGTTGTCGCTCCGCATACCATATTATGCCCGGCACCAAGGCGCAATAAGCTGCGACCACTAGATTGCCAATCACAAAACTCTTTTTATACCTTTTGGCGTAAGCCCATAACATCCATATCGCTGAAGGATAGATGAGCAGTTGCCTGAAATCTTGTATCACATACGCCAGATAAAGTGCCACCCAACCACCCAAAATATTGATTATCCAATAAAACCACCAAGCTTGCTTTTGGGTAATTTTCTGCCCGACGATCACTTTTTGGGGCTTATTGATTAAATCAATCTCATAGTCATAAATATCATTAATCACATATCCACTGGCAGCAATAAACATTGTGGTCACCACCAAAAGGGCAAATTGCCCTGTATTTAAGGCGGTTTGGTCTATATTTGCATACAAAATCAGCCCTAGTAGGACTTGCGTCAAAGCAATAATCAATAAATTGGGCAATCGAATAAGCCGCAATATGTTCATGATACGAGCCAAAGTCAAACTAATCTTCAAAAATAGGCCAATTGCCCTGCACCCGAAGTGTTTTTTCAATCACATCTCGCACGCAGCCCGCTCCGCCCCCCATTGGGGAAATATATTGAGCAATCTTGATAATTTCGGTGGCCGCATCCGCGGGGCAGACTGGGAAACCTACTCGACGCATCACTTGATAATCGGGCAAATCGTCGCCCATGTACAGAATCGATGCTTCATCTAGGCTATTTTTGGCAATTATCTCTTCATAGATGGCCATTTTGTCTTGAATACCCCAATATACTTCGCTGATACCCAGCCCTTTAAGCCTTTTGACAACGCCCATAGACGAGCCGCCAGTAATAACAATTAATTGGATTCCAGCCCGAAGCGCTTCCTTTATCGCATATCCATCTCGCACATTCATCACCCGAATCATGCTTCCATCTTCAAAAACCGTTAACCGACTATCCGTAAATACTCCGTCAATGTCAAATATCATGGTTTTGATGTACCCAAATGGCTCTAGTAAGTTGATCATATTGTACTTGTATTGTGTGGCGTAAAGGTAGGATTTTTTTTGGTCTTTGGCGGGCTGCGCCCTTTTGGTCTTTGGTCTTTGGGGCGCTCCTTCGTCGCTTTTAGTGCGCTCCTTCGTCGCTTTTGGTGCGCTCCTTCGTCGCTGTTGGTCTTTGGTGCTGCCGCAGCGACTTGCTCGCACGACATACTTCCGCGTCGTACTCGTCGCAGATGTATGCCGCTGCGGTAGCACCAAAGCGAAGCGTCCCAAAGACCAAAAGCGAGCAACGCGAGCGTCCCAAAGACTAAAGGGGCAAAGCCCATCAAAAAAACCAACAAATCCAAAAATTATGCGTTTCTTTGTGGATTGAACATTAAAACACAATATGGAATTTTCAAAATTTGGCTTAAACGAAGGGTTATTAGAAGCACTAGGATATATGGGCTTCGTGGAAGCAACCCCCATTCAAGTCAAAGCAATCCCCCAGATACTCGAAGGCAAAGATCTTATTGCGGCAGCTCAAACAGGTACAGGTAAAACAGCGGCTTTCATTCTGCCTATTCTTCATAAGTTGACCCAAGAGCAAGATGGCAACATCAATACATTGGTGCTTGCGCCAACTCGTGAATTAGCCATCCAGATTGATAATCAAATTCAGGCTTTTACCTACTTTACGAATATTACTTCGATTGCCATCTATGGTGGAAGTAGTGGCGGAGATTTTGCCCAACAAAAAAAGGCTTTGACACATGGTGCGGATATTATTGTCGCAACGCCTGGCAAATTACAATCCCATTTGAATATGGGCTATGTGAAGTTTGGTAATATCAAACACGTCATACTCGATGAAGCAGACAGAATGTTGGATATTGGATTTTATGATGACATCATCAAAATCATTAAGCACACTCCCAAATCTAGACAAACCTTGCTTTTTAGTGCGACAATGCCCCCTAAAATCAAGAAATTATCTCAAGAAATATTGAAGAATCCTTCTTTGATTTCCATCGCATTATCTAAACCTGCGGAAGGAGTTACTCAAGAGATTTATAAGACGAATGACAATCAAAAAGTGCCGTTGATTGATGAGATTATCAAGAAAAACCCTGATTTTGGGCGGATTATTGTTTTTAGTTCGACCAAGAAAAATGTAAGCAAAATCGTCAGAAGCCTAAAATCTAAGGGCTATAATGCCGAAGGGATTTCTTCTGATTTGGTGCAAACCGAACGAGAAGCAGTCGTCAATCGCTTTCGCTCTAAGCAGACCAGAATTATAGTGGCGACGGATGTTTTGGCTCGTGGAATTGATATTAAGGATATTGATTTGGTGGTCAATTTTGATGTACCTGGTGATGCAGAAAGTTATGTGCATCGGATAGGACGTACTGCGAGAGCAGAGACTAAAGGTTTGGCGGTTACATTGGTCAATCGTGACGACAACTATAAGTTTAAGCAAATTGAGAAACTGATAGATAGGAGATTCGAGTTTTTACCGTTGCCGGAAAAAGTAGCCCAAATCAAAGGAAGCGCTGATAATCACCGCTCGTCCAGCAGAAATAGAAGTGGTAACAGAAATCAAGGTAATCGAAATAACCGCAACAACAACCATCGCAACAAAAATCGGAATAACCGTAATAAATCATCCAACCGCAACCATTCTACATCTTCCCGTAATAATGACTCTAAAAAGGCGGAATAGCCCTATTTGGGGTATAATAAGCGGTTTAGCGGTATAATAAGCGGTATAGCGGTGTGGCGGTATAATAAGCGGTGTAGCGGTGTAGCGGTGTAATGGTAAGTATTTTTACTTAGTTTTTTGTCTTTATCTACCCATAATTAGTATTTCTACCAATATAGTGTTAAATTTGTCTGTCAGGGCTTCCTGACCATCTCGCATATTAACCTTTGTTCATCCTATCAGCATGGACACCCACACATCTCTCGTTTCATAAAATGAAAATAATGAAAAAATTATTACTACTCTTTATGCTATGGAGTTTTTCGTTTTCAGTTTTTGCGCAAGTCAATTATACTGCTAACGACCAAGTAACTCCTTATACTGGACTCTTTAGACCTGGTATTAACTTTGACTATTATCCGCCCTATACTGGAAAAGATCTAGCTAATATTGCGGCAGGTAATCCTGCACTAAACCTACCGGGTATTGGTGCAAGAACTTCACGTCCTGCTCTATTTGAGAAGTTTGCAGAAAATTGGGGATATGACTTCCTTTTATCAGATTTTCAGCATTTCCAAAGCTTAGGCATGCAAGATTTGACCATGATTGTTGGATTTCCAGCGGAGTGGCACAGGGACCAGACTTATTATTGTGATGGTACGGATCCTATGCATGTTTTTTGTGGAAACGACCCTTATAATCCAGATTGTAAATCCAACATGTTTGCTAATCTATACACCCCTATTTGGGATGGTGGAGCCAATGGCACCCCATACAACGATGACAACTACCTAGCCGCTTACATGTACAAAATGGTCACCACTTACAAAGACTATGTAAAGTTTTGGGAAGTTTGGAATGAGCCTGGTTTTGACCATTCTTTTGTTCAGGGCTGGCAACAACCTGGCGGCCCTAATAACTGGTGGGACAATGACCCGTCTCCTTGTGTCAATCACTTTCATGCGCCTATTGAGCACTATGTAAGAACGCTTCGCATCTGTTATGATGTCATCAAGACGGTTGATCCTGATGCTTATGTGGCCATTGCTGGCGTTGGATTTGAAAGTTTTTTGGATGCTATTTTAAGAAATACAGACAATCCCGTTGATGGTAGTGTTACCGCCGAATATCCAAATGGCGGTGGAGCTTATTTTGATGTCATGGGCTTTCATACTTATCCAGACATAGACGGAAGTGTGCGAGATTTTGTCAATGGACAATGGGTTTACACTCGAAACTCGGACAAAGCAGCCCAAGGTGTACCCAAAAGAAAAAATTCTTACCAAGCCATTTTAACGCAATATGGCTACGATGGTGTTATCCATCCCAAAAAAGAGTGGATTATCACAGAGATTAATACGCCTAGAGTTCCTTTTTACGCAAGTAATCCTAACTCAATGGCTTCCGATGAATCCCAAACCAACTACATCACCAAAGCGGTGGTCGCTGCCATGAAGAATGATGTTAGGCAAATACACCCTTATCAACTCGCCGATAGAAAAACAGTCGCCGATGCTACTGGTGAATTTGACCTTTTGGGTATGTACTACAACTTCACCAACACCCAACCCTATACTAATCTGACCAAAACCCATGAAGGAATTGCCTATACGACGACTTCAAAATTCATCTTTGGTACAACTTACGATGCGAATAAAACAGCAGCGATGAATTTACCTAATAGTATTGACGGGGGCGCTTTTTATGATGCCACCAACAATAGATATAAGTATATCATTTGGGCGAAAGCCACGCTTGACTTGAGTGAAGCTGCTTCCGCAAATTATTCTTTCCCTTCTTCTTTTGGTCTTACGACCATCAATAAAAGGCTTTGGGATTGGTCTGAAACGGGAACAACAACAGATGTCTCTCCTAATAATATTGCCCTTACGGCAAGACCAATTTATTTGACAGATGCTCCTGACCCAGGGAATGGCAATCTTGTCCTTACTTGCCCTGACGACATCCATGTCAATTTGCCGCAAGGCGCTGGTAATGTGGTAGTTACATGGAATGATGCAACGGCTGTTACCACTTGTCCTACGAGTAGCACTGCGTCAGTTTCGCAGACAGCAGGCATGACATCTGGATCTGCTTTTTGGATGGGCACGCACACGATTTCTTATGGTGCTTTTGACCAATGCGCCAATACCGCCAATTGTAGTTTTGATATAATTGTAAGCCCTAGCACTACGAATAGCACCATCAATACCATTTGTCCAGCCAACATCAGTGTAACCGCCGCAAGTGGCGCGAATACGGCAACTGTGTCTTGGATGGAGCCCACCGCAACCACAACTTGTACGACCAATTCAAATGTGACCATTACACAAACCGCAGGAAGTCCTTCGGGAAGTAGTTTTGCCATTGGTAGTCAAGATATTATTTATTCTTTTACGGATCAATGTGGTACATCTACTACTTGTAGTTTTACGGTAACAGTA
>CAYTLX010000022.1:0-3657 GCA_964438645.1 uncultured Saprospiraceae bacterium
GCAGTTGTTGTCGATGGAAAATGTCAAAATGCCTTTGAGTATCCAAGAAATCGAAATGGAGTTGGAGCGGATTGAAAAAGGAGGATATGACTATTTTATGATGAAAGAAATTCACGAGCAACCTGTCACCGTACGCGATAGTATGTTGGGGCGGGTGAGTGCTAGTGAAGGTTGGGCGCGTTTAGGTGGATTGGATGATCATATTAATCGATTAATTAATGCCAATCGGATTACATTGGTGGGATGTGGCACATCGTGGCATAGCGCATTGATAGGAGAGTATTTGATAGAGAAGCTTGCGCGAATTCCCGTTGAAGTAGAATATGCTTCTGAGTTTAGATACAGAAACCCTGTTATTAACGAAGGAGACATTGTGATGGCTATTTCTCAATCAGGTGAAACCGCTGATACCATGGCTGCATTGAAAAGTGCCAAAGAAATGGGCGCTTTTACTTATGGTGTGGTCAATGTGGTTGGCTCTTCGATAGCAAGATTAGCAGATGCAGGCTCTTATATTCATGCAGGCCCCGAAATTGGGGTCGCTTCTACTAAAGCATTTACAGGGCAAGTGAGTATTTTGACCATCTTGGCTTTACAGTTAGCCCATAGAAAAGGCACTATCTCTGAGAGCCGATTTAGGGAGCTACTCTATGCTTTTGAGCAAATTCCTGCAAAGATTCAACAGGTATTAGAAACAACAGGGGAGCAAATCAAATATATTGCCCAAGAATTAAAAGATGCGACCAATGCCTTGTACCTTGGGCGTGGAAAAAACTTTCCAGTGGCTCTTGAAGGCGCATTAAAATTAAAAGAAATATCCTATATTCATGCAGAAGGTTATCCAGCAGCAGAAATGAAGCACGGACCTATCGCATTAATCGATGAAAATATGCCGATTGTTTTAATTGCAACCAATAAGGACGCGTATGAAAAAATCGTCAGTAATGTTCAAGAAGTAAAAGCACGTGGTGGTAAAGTAATAGCTATTGTCACGGAAGGAGAAAAAACAATCACGGAGTTGGCGGATTATGCGATTCATATTCCAGAAACAGAAGATGTTTTCTCTCCATTATTATCTGTTATTCCGTTGCAGTTATTATCCTATTACATCGCAGTATTGCGTGGATGTAACGTGGATCAGCCTAGAAATTTGGCTAAGTCCGTAACCGTTGAATAGTGAATCCCGTTCAAAAATGTTCATAAAAGACCAAAACTTGGCTTTTATGCAAAATAATCAATTATGAATTACCTTTCAGAAGAAGTACCCATTTTGTACCCCGAATATGGCCGCCATGTTCAAAATTTAGTGGAATATGCTTTGACCATAAAAGACGACGCCAAAAGGCAATCAGTCGTTGAAGGTATTATTGTCCTAATGGGACAAATATTGCCTAATGCAAGAAACCTAGAAGAGCAAAAAGATCGTTTTTGGAATCATATCTTTCACATTGCAGACTATAAATTAAATGTAACTCCTCCAGAAGGTATAGAAATCATTCGGGTGGATGAGCATCCTAAGCCTTCATCACTGGATTATCCTAAAGGCTCTGCGAGAATGCGTCATTATGGGATGAATGTTCAGCGATTAGTGGAAAAAGCACTAGCGATGGAAGACGAAGAGAAGAAAATTGAATTTGTTAAAATCATCGGTAATTACATGAAAACTGCCTATCGAACTTGGAATTCGGAGCATTTTGTGAGCGATGAGATGATTATTAATGATTTGGCTAGGCTGTCCAAAGGGGAATTTATTATTGATGAAGATATGAAATTTGTTTCGGTCGTGCCACAGACCACGACGACAAGAAAACCAGCCCGAAAGGGGGCACGCACAGGTTATGGCTCTCGCAATAAATCCAATAACCGAAATGCTAATAACCGTAATAATCGCAATAACAACAATCGGAATAAGAGAAAACGATATTAATTTTCTTATTCCACGCTGAAGCAATGGTAGCTTTCGCAAAAACGGGAACAAATTAAAATGGCCAAAAACGACACTTTTATTGTAGAAGGCGGACACCGCCTAAAGGGAGATATTCAGCCGCAAGGCGCCAAAAATGAAGCCCTACAAATTCTAAGCGCAGTTCTTTTATCGAAAGAAAAAATAATCATTTCTAATCTTCCAGATATTCTAGATGTCAGAAAACTCATCAAGCTTCTAAAGGGGCTTGGGGTTAAAGTTAGAAAGTTAGGCGAAGGAAAATTTTCTTTTAAAGCCGATAATCTTAATCTAGATTATATTAATTCGCCAGAATATCGCCAAGAAGCAAGTAAAATAAGGGGTTCTGTTATGTTTTTGGGGCCTTTGTTAGTCCGATTTGGAAAGGCGTATGTGCCACGACCGGGTGGTGATAAAATTGGTAGAAGAAGAATAGATACGCACTTGTTGGCCTTTGAAAAACTGGGCGCAAAATTTAATTACGATAATAAAGAAAATGCCTTCATGCTCAAAGCACCCAAAGGACTGAAGGGGGATTTTGTATGGATGGAAGAAATTTCTGTTACAGGTACGGCTAACATCGTGTTGGCGGCTGTCCTTGCCAAAGGAACAACAACTATTTATAATGCGGCTTGTGAGCCTTATATCCAACAGCTTTGTAAGATGCTTTCGCAAATGGGGGCAAATATTGATGGTATCGGCTCTAATTTATTAAAAATTACTGGGGTCAAAGAATTAGGCGGAACTGAACATCGCCTATTGGCAGATATGATTGAAGTAGGTAGCTTTATTGGTATGGCCGCAATCACCCAATCTGAAATTACTATTAAAAATGCCGATGTCAAAGAGTTGGGCGTAATACTAAGCGTTTTTAGAAAATTTGGCGTAAAACTAATCGTCAAAGGCAATGATATTTTTGTGCCTGCTCAGAAGAAATATAAAATACAAACCTTCGTAGATGGTTCAGTATTAACGATTTATGATGCACCTTGGCCTGGCCTAACCCCAGACCTAATCAGTATCTTGTTGGTAATGGCCACACAAGCGCAAGGTGAAGTTTTGATTCATCAAAAAATGTTTGAAAGCCGGCTTTTCTTTGTGGATAAGTTGATTGATATGGGCGCAAAAATAATTCTTTGTGATCCGCATCGTGCAACGGTGATTGGGATTAATCGGGCATACGCTTTGCGTGGAATTAACATGGTATCCCCAGATATTAGAGCGGGAGTGTCTTTGTTGATGGCCGCCATGTCCGCCAAAGGAACTAGCGTAATCAAAAATATTCATCAAATTGATAGAGGTTATCAAAATATTGATGGCCGCTTGAATGCCATCGGAGCAAAAATTACTCGCCAGTAGCCAACTTTTGGAAAGTTCTAAACTTTCCAAAAGTTAAAGTTAAAAACTTTCCAAAAGTTGGTTCTAAACTTTCCAAAAGTTAAAGTTAAAAACTTTCCAAAAGTTGGTTAAAAACTTTCCAAAAGTTGTTAGCTGTAGGAGAAGGATTCGAACCTTCACGAAGCAGTTAGCCAAATTCAGAAGAAATTGAGATGTAATCCCAAATTTTTCTGAAAAGGTTTATTCCTTATCTTCACCCCCGAGACAAGAGGGCATGTCTGCCAATTTCATCATCCTACAATGTTATGTCTCTATTGGAAGTCGGCTACCGCCGTTCACTCCCTTCGAGCACTGCCGTGCTCGACCCTACGGGATCG
>CAYTLX010000022.1:3757-5888 GCA_964438645.1 uncultured Saprospiraceae bacterium
CGGCTACCGCCGTTCACTCCCTTCGAGCACTGCCGTGCTCGACCCTACGGGATCGGTCGTTCACCCCCGAGACAAGAGGGCATGTCTGCCAATTTCATCATCCTACAATGTTGTTTCTGGTCTTGCAATTTTGGTTGCAAGCAAAATCAAACTAAGAAACGATTTCACTTTTGATAATCATTTGTTTGATTTGATAATACAAAGATAAGGCCTTTTAGGTGTTTGTTGCAAATTAATTATAAAAAAGGATTAAAAAATAGATTTTGTTCTTTTTGTGGCTATTTGTTTGAAAAATTTTTAATTTGGGCATTCCATTTAAGCTAGATTTTGAATTTTATCAAAAGTATTAGAAAAATACTTACTTTTGATGCTCATAAAAACCTAATTATGTCGATGAAATTGCCTATTTTTTTGCTATTTTTTTCTTTTTTTTCGCTGACGTGTCAGTTTTCTTCTAATGAAAAGGAGATTTCGGAAGATATTTGTCATTGTATAGCGGGGTTGGTGGCGGTTAATGAAGAAATAAAACAGTCGATAAATGATTCCAATGGAGATGTGATGAGATTATTTGTAAAAGCAGGTGAAGAAAACAAAAAAGCGATGGATTGTATTTTGAGCCTATCGAATTCTTACGGTAATATTGATAAAAAGAAATATAAAAAAATATTGGAAGAGCTAAACCGTAGCTGCCGAGATGGTGTCGAAGCCTTCCAAAAAAGTGGATGGTATGTCAAGCCCAAATAAAACAAAGTATGATGAAATCCATAAACCCTTACAATCAACAAATATTAGCGACTTACCAAGAGTTTTCTGACTCAAAGATTCAAAAGGCAATAACGCTTTCTGCGGTGACTTATACATCTTGGAAGACAGCAACGCTTGTCGATAGGATTCGGCTAATAAAGAAATTATCCAATAATTTAAGGAGCCAAAAAGTAAAACTGGCCGAAATGATGACCCTAGAGATGGGTAAAATTAAAAAAGAAGCACTTGCAGAAGTGGAAAAATGCGCGTGGCTTTGTGACTATTATGCGGATAATGCGCATACTCTTTTGGCCGCAAGGCATGTGAAAACAGAAATGTATAAGTCTTATGTGACTTATCAGCCCTTAGGAACGGTCTTGGCGGTGATGCCGTGGAATTTTCCATTTTGGCAAGTATTTCGGGCGGCAGTTCCTGCTTTGTTGGCTGGCAATACGATGTTATTAAAGCATGCATCCAACGTCTTTGGTTGTGCTTTATTAATCGAGCAATTATTTTTGGATTCAGATTTTCCGAAAGGGGCGTTTGTCTCATTGCTGATTGGATCACAAAAGGTGGAGCAAGTCATAAAGGCTCGCTCGGTGGTCGGAGTTGCCTTGACGGGTAGCGAGATGGCGGGCTCGGCGGTGGCATCCCTTGCGGGAAAAAATATCAAACGTCAAGTATTGGAATTGGGCGGTAGTGATGCATTTATTGTTTTGGAAGATGCGGATTTGGCAAAAGCTGCCGATGTGGCGGTTGCTTCAAGAATGTTGAATGCAGGACAATCTTGCATTGCTTCCAAACGCTTTTTTGTCGAAGAAAAAATCCAAGAATCATTTTTGGATGAAGTGATAAAACGATTAAAAAAATTAAAAATAGATAATCCCCTTTCGGAAAAAACAAATATGGGACCGATGGCTAGAATGGATCTTTCGGATGAATTAAATGAGCAATTAAAAAAAGGGTTGAGTCAAGGTGCCAAAGTGATACAGGGCGGCGACAGAGACCAATGTTTATTTGAGCCGACCTTGTTGTATTTACCTTCAGCCGATAATATTCTTGCTCAAGAAGAGACCTTTGGTCCTTTAATGCCCATTGTGTCTTTTTCGACCGTCCAAGAAGCTATCCAAATGGCCAATCATTCTAGATTTGGATTGGGTGGTTCTGTTTGGACACAGGACTTGGAGAAAGGGGAGAATGTCGCTTTGCAAATTGAAGCAGGAGCGGTCTTTGTCAATGGCATGGTGCGTTCAGACCCAAGACTACCTTTTGGCGGTATTAAAGATTCGGGGTATGGCAGAGAGTTGTCCCAAGAAGGTATCTTAGAATTTGTGAATACAAAAACGGTCGTGGTCGAGCAGTAGAGCTTTACAACGCTTCTAAAAAG
>CAYTLX010000022.1:5988-9196 GCA_964438645.1 uncultured Saprospiraceae bacterium
AAAACCAACGTTTGCATAGTATGCGACTAATGGCTTTATCTTTATTCATCTGTCTAGGATGTAGTTCTAATTTTGTGCAAACAAAGGAAGCTAAAACCGATACTGCAAGTGCCATCATTTGGCATTGGGAAGATGATTTTTCTGAAAAGGAAAAAGAGAAATTGATTTTGTACTTTACGGAAGTAACGGATGCTACTTTCAAAGTCTTGGGGGAATATCCTTT
Organism: uncultured Saprospiraceae bacterium; assembly: GCA_964438645.1. Taxonomy (GTDB): domain Bacteria; phylum Bacteroidota; class Bacteroidia; order Chitinophagales; family Saprospiraceae; genus HyVt-613. The sequence goes on from CAYTLX010000022.1 coordinate 6,212, forward strand.
TAAAGTGCATTATTTTATCCATCGTAGCGATAGCGATAAGGAGCCAATACCTTGGGCACATACCGAGCGTTCTGAAGTGGAAGCGGTGCATTTTTATGTTTGTGCTGATTTTGATTTGGGTGATTTTCGAGCAGACTGGACGGCTCCACATGAGATAAGCCACTTGTCCATTCCTTTTTTAGGTAAGGAAAATGCTTGGTTTTCAGAAGGTTATGCGACCTATATGCAGTTGCAAATTCTAAAAGAAATGGGGGTTTATACGGCTGATGAAATGGCGAAAAGATATGTGCTGAAAGATGAATTAGTCGCTGAAGATTTTGCCAAAAACAAACCCTTCTTAGATGAAGTGAAAAGTATGCGTGCCCAATATAATTATCCTGCAATGTATTGGGGTAGTGTGCGCTATTTTCGAAAAATAAATGAGCAATTAACCAGTGAAGAGCAGATTTCCTTAGCGCAACATATAAAATCTTACCAAAAAACGAATCGCCTCAAAGATGAAAGCTTTGAAGATTTGATACAATCTCTTGATGTAGGGCTGAAAAAGCCTATTTTTAAGCAGCTTTTTGATCAATGTTGTAAAGAGTCGTTTTTTCGAGCTTTTGAGTAGTCTATTTACGTAAGTTTAGGCACAGCGTTTTTTTTCCTTGCCCTAGCTATTTTGGGCAATAGAGATAATAATTAGGGTTATTCACCTTACAAAAAAGCTTACAAACGGCGGTTTGTAAGCTTTTTTTAATGGGGATTTTCAAGGTTGTTTTTTGCTTTGTCGTGTTATCTTTCTATCTATTTTTACGTTTCATTTTTGCTTTTTTTCGATTATTCTCTGCTTTTTCACGTGTTTTTTTCCCTTTATTTTTGCCGAGCCTATGAAGTAATTCTCTTTTAAATTTTCTTTCGACAAATTGAAGCTTTACAATTTTCCGCAAGGGAAGAACGGGGCGCAAGTCTTGGATTAGCTTTCTCTTTAAAGCAATAATTTGCTCTTGTCTGTCCAGTTGATTTTGCAATAGTTGGTTTAACTCTGCATCATTCATGGTTTCTATATTTGGCTTTGAATTTCTGTTGCCTAGGCTGTGCCTGTCTGCTTCAAATTGATTGTAGATGGGCCAAAATTTTTCTGACTCAGAAGGGGTAAGCTCCAAATGCTCCGTGATAAATCCAATTTTTAAGGCTTTGATTCTTTCCTTCTTCTTTTGTGTTGGCTGCGCAAAAGAAACGGTGGTCGCCAATAGTAGGATGAGTAATCCTAAGTGCTTTATTGCGTTCATGATTAGTGTTTTTAATTTTTTAAAATTGTTCTTCGAGAAGGTCAATGGAGAAGTCATCCCCATTAAGTTCATCGAGTATTTCTTCATCCGAAAAGTCGGCAGCTAAGGATAGTTCGGAAGGGTCTAGTTGCTCTTCAAATTCAGTTTCATTATAGTCCGAAATATGCGCATCGATGTATTCCAAAATATCATTGTTGGCGATGGGTATGGTCTCTTTTTGGGTGCTAGAATATTGAAATACCCAAAGGCATAGCCCGACCAAAAAAATCAAAATGGATGCGATTCTTAAGTAGCGGTAAAAGGCTATTTTTTTAGGCTTAATATATTGTATGTCAGTAGTTTGCGCAAGTATTTTTTGATTCAATTGGTCAAAATATCCATCAGGGACGTCTTGCTTTTGCAGGCGGTTAATTTCGTCTAAAGTAGGCGCCAATTCGGCAATATTTTTTTGTATGTCTTTGTCTTCCATCTTAGTGGATATTGTTGGTTTTTAAATAGGTTTTGAGCTTCTTGATGGCGTGATGATAGCTGGCTTTTAGTCCACCAATGGAAGTGCCCGTTATCTCCGAAATATCTAGATAGGTCATCTCTTCAAAATATCTTAGGTTGAAGACTAATTTTTGTTTTTCGGGGAGTAACTCAATCGCTATTTTTAAATTAGTAAGGGTGTTTTTTTCATCGAGAAAGGCTGGAGCCGTGTGATTAAAGGAGGAGACTTCATCCATTGATGTCGTTTGTTTTTTTCTTTTTAAAAAAGTGAGAGATTCATTGGTTGCAATTCGATAAAGCCAAGTATAAAGTTTTGCATCAGACTTAAATCCTTTAATGCCTTTAAAAATTTTGATGAACGTATTTTGGACGACATCATCTGCATCTTGATGGTTTTTGACGATACTCCTGATGTGCCAATATAGGCGTTGGCTGTAGTTTTCTACTAATAACTTAAACCCTTTTTCAATGGTCTCATCATTTTGCAGTAGCTGTACTATTAGCGCATCATTTTCTATTTTTTTAGGCATCTAAAACTGCGTATTTGGTGAGTATGACTCGTCTTGCGACAAAAGGTTTAATTGTCGGAGTAAAGGTTTTTCGTCAGATGTTGAAAATGTAGATAGTTGGACACTATTGTCGTGTGCCAATTTTTTTATAACCTGTCTATTCCTGTCTAGAAATAGGATACATCAAAGCGCAATGTCAGCCGAGTAGTACTCAAGCAAGACATTCATGGATAGATTATTGGATTTGTGGGTGAATCTTTTTTGATAGATGGCGGAGACACTCATAGGGTCAGTTAGTAATTGGTCGGGCAATGTGACGGTATAGGGCAATTGAACTTTGCCCACTAATTTTTGGGTATAGTCCTTTCCATTGCTGTCAAAGAAGACAAGGACGATTTGGTCTTGCTCTGACAGTTGTGTTTGGGTATTGATGGTGACTTGATTGCCTTCTTTCCTTGCGGAAAAAGACTTCAAAATGGGTGTTTGGGTGATAAAATCTAATTGGTCTTTAATTTTTAGCTCGATATTGACTGGAAATTGATCCTTCGTCTTAATCATGTATTTTGGGGGGATTTTACCATAAGCCTGTTTTTCTTCCATCGCGCCGCCATTATAAAAAACCCCTTCACTAAAACGAACAGGCTGTGGCTTTCCCGTAGCATCTTGCTTTGTGGGGGTAAATTCAACGGTGACTTCTTGTACATCAGCAACATATC
>CAYTLX010000022.1:9296-13064 GCA_964438645.1 uncultured Saprospiraceae bacterium
ATGTTGGATGATGCGGTAAAATTGAAATTTATCGGAAGATTAGGCTCTGGATTAGAGATTATTGACTTGGCTTACGCCAAAAAAAGGGGAGTAAAGGTATTTCGGGCTCCTGCAGGGAATAGTAATGCTGTCGGGGAGCATGCGCTAGGGATGTTGTTGGCATTGGCTAATAACTTGATAAAGAGTAACTTAGAAGTCAAATCGATGATTTGGGACAGGGAAGGCAATCGGGGCTTTGAGCTAAAAGGAAAAACGATAGGAATCATTGGGTTTGGGCATACAGGCAGTCAATTTGCTCGCAAATTGAAGGGCTTCCAAACAAAAATATTGATATATGATAAATATAGGCAGCGTTTGCCAGATGAGTTTCGTTCTGTGGTCAGAGTGAAAAATTTGGATACGCTGTTGTCCAAGGCAGATGTAGTTAGTTTTCACTTGCCTTTAACAGATGAGACCGTGGGTTTCTTTGACAAAAAGAAGCTTGAGACTTGTAAAGACGGTGTTATTTTGTTGAATACATCACGGGGAGCGGTGATTCAGACATCGGTCTTGGTGGAAGGATTAGAGACAAAAAAAATAGGGGGGGCGTGTTTAGATGTATTCGAGAATGAGAAACCTAAAACCTATTCGGAGAAGGAGTTAAAGATGTATAAAAAACTTCTTTCGATGTCTAATGTGATTGTGTCCCCACACGTAGCAGGATGGACGGTAGAGTCAAAAAGAAAGCTTTCTGAAATACTACTCCGTCAGATAAGAAAGATACCTATAGGAAGGTAATAGTTGCTTAAATAGTCTGTGAGAAGGCATTTTTAACATTTTTTTAACGATTTTTTCGAGTTTGTTTGAATATTGTGGGACAATTAAGTAACATTGTGCCTTCAAATGTTGAAGAAATAATTTGTAATCAATAAAAATTGGACGATATGACAAGATCGATACTCCTTTTCTTTATGTTTTTGGCTGCTAGCTTTTCTATCGCAGCGCAAGCAACATTGCGTGGGACTGTGCTTGACGGCAAAGGGGAGCCACTTGCTTTTGCTAACATTAGTTATGAAATTGGTGGCGCAGTGGCTGGTGGTGAGACCACAGATATAGATGGTAAATTTTCCATTCCATTAGATCCAGGTACTTACAAAGTTACTTTTTCTTCATTGGGCTATGAAACCGTAGCTGTTGAAGGAGTTATTGTCCAATCGGGTGGTACTACCAAGTTAGATATGACTTTGAATGAAGAAGGTATTCAAATTGGTGAAGTTGTAGTGAAAACAAAGCGATATCAAAGACCATTGATTAAGGAGAAAGATGGGCAGACCTTTGACTCGGAGTCTATCAAAAACCTTCCAGCAAAAAGCTTGACAGGTATTATAGGTACTGTGCCAGGTGTGAGTACGATTGATAATGGCGGTGGAGGTATTAATGTAAAAGGAGCACGTTCTAACTCTACGGTGTTTTATTTAGATGATGTGCGTATTCGTGGGCCATTACCCCCTGCTACAGAGATAGAGCAGTTAGAAATAATGACTGGTGGTATCGAAGCCAAATATGGTGATACTGGTGGAGGTATTATTTCTGTTATTTCTAAGGGACCTTCACGGAAGTTTTCTGGAAATGTAGAATTAGAGACTTCGGAGTTTTTGGATCCTTATGGGTACAATTTGGGTTATTTGAACCTTTCTGGACCGATTATAAAGAAAAAGACTGAAGGTGGAGGAAAAAAGACCATTCTAGGATTTAGAGTTTCTGGTCAGTACCGGTATAGAAAAGATGATAGACCTTCTATTGTACCTATTTATGTAGCGAGTGATGAAGCTAAAAAAGAATCTGAAGCTCATCCTATTTTGGTGAGAAACCAATCTAAAATAGCTAGAGCAGAAGAATACACTAGGATTGGAAAAGAAGGTGAGTCTGGGGTAGATATTTGGAAGCTAAAGTATCGTCCTGATGAAGAAGAAAAAACAATCGCACTGACTTCAAAATTAGATGCTCGGGTAACGGATAATTTTCAAATGACGTTAACGGGTACGTATAATGATTCGAAAGATAAGTTTACTCCTTCTGGGTGGAGATTTATGAATTCACAGAATAATCCTACGTTTAATGATTCAAGAGTTCGGGGTATTTTTAGAATAAGACATCGATTGGGTAATTGGGGCGCATCTTCTGCGGATGAAGAGCCTAGTTTATTCCAACATATGGCTTATACCATTTTGGCCTCTTTTGAACAACGAAAAACAAGTCAGCAAGATGCAAGATTTGGAGATAATTTGTTTCGGTATGGACATGCAGGTGAGATTGATTATTCTTATATTCCTTCTTTTGCTTTTACTTCGGATACTATAGGTGCCCAAGTGCCAAATTCGCCATTTTGGGTGTTTAATAATGGATACACAGAGACCTTTAATGGCTACAAACCGAGTACTTTTAATCCAGGGTTATCTGCGTATAATGCTATTGAAGGAGCTGATGCTATTACTAGTTTTACGGAGCTAACTAGAACAAATGGAGTGGCAACGAATATTTCGGATGATATATGGGGGGGGTTGTCAAAACGTTCATCAGCTTTGTACAAGAATGCGAACCAAGTGTATAATAATTATAGCTATGGCAGCCAGAATTTGTACTCTGTTCAAGCAAACTTATCTTTTGATTTAGAGCCAAAGAAGGGCGGTCGGCATTCTATTAACTTAGGCTTTCAGTATGAACAACGCTCAGATAAGAACTATTCTATTCGCCCGCAAGACTTGTGGGGTATTGCGGGAAATGCCGCCAATAGTGCTTTACAAGCTGTTGATACTAGTAATATTATTGGTTCCATACAACAGACTATTAATGGTACTTTGCTAGAGTTTCCACAATATGCTCCTTTATTGGATAATGGCTATAAAGATAATAAATTGTTTTTTAAAGCAATTAGAGATAAATTTAATGTACCATTGACTGATTACGTTAATATTTATAGTCATGCTCCAGATGAATTTACTCTGGATATGTTTGCGGGAGCAGAGATTATTGGTAATCATGAGCAAGGAGCTCGAACCTTAGACTATTATGGATATGATTTTTTAGGGAATGAAGTGGCTCAAACAACATCCTTTAATGATTTCTTTACATCCAAAGATGCGAATGGAAATAGGAACTATCCTGTTGCTCCAGCCCAGCCTATTTATATGGGGGGATTTATCCAAGATAAATTCATCTTTGACGATATGATTTTTAAGGTAGGTCTAAGAGTGGATCGATATGATGCCAATACAAAAGTATTGAAAGATAAGTATTCTTTATATGAGATTAAAACGGCAAAGGCCTTTCATGGGCCAAATGGGAAGCCAGCTAATATTGGTGATGATTATAAAGTTTATCTTAATAGTGCTACAAGCGCAACGGTAAAGGCGTATCGCTCTGGGGACCAATGGTATGACGCATCAGGTTCAGAAGTCGCGGATGGTAGCCTAATATTTGGAGGGGGTGTGGTTAGTCCAGCTTATGTGGATGGTCTAAACCCAATAGGGATATCAGAAGAAAAATTTGACCCTGAGCGTTCCTTTAAGGATTTTGTACCACAGTGGGATGTTTCTCCAAGATTGTCCTTTTCTTTCCCAATATCGGATAAAGCCAACTTTTTTGCACACTATGATATTTTGTCGCAAAGACCGACATCAAATACCTATATGACACCTTTGGATTATTATAATTTCTTTAATGATGGAGGCACAAGAAATAATCCTGATTTAAAGACGCAAAAGGCGATTGATTATGCGGTTGGATTTC
>CAYTLX010000023.1:0-12956 GCA_964438645.1 uncultured Saprospiraceae bacterium
CTTACCTTGGGCATTGAATGGACTTACACGCACCAATCTATGAACGCCGTTTTCACCTTTTAGGTAGCCGTAGGCATATTCACCTTCAAATTCTAGTGTGACAGATTTTACTCCTGCCACATCTCCTGGTACACGCCCTAATTCTGTGACTTTATAGCCAGATTTTTCGCCCCACATGACAAACATCCGCAAAATCATCTCTGACCAATCATTGGCTTCTGTGCCACCAGCGCCACTATTAATCGTCAAAATACAGCTCAAATGATCTTCTTCTTTGTCCAAAGTCATTTTGAACTCAAGGTCATCAAGGGTTTTTAGTAGTTTTGCGTAAGCGGCTTCGACGGTTTCTTCGGATTCTTCGCCTAATTGCTGAAATTCTAAAAGGATTTCTAGGTCTTCAAGTTTTTCTTTTAGGGCATTAAAGTCTTTGACTATGCGCTTATGTGTGGAGAGTTCTTTGCTGATTTTTTCGGCTCTTTGTGAGTCATTCCAAAATTCGGGCGAATAGGTCTCTCTATCTAAATCTTCAATTTCAATGAGTCTTCGATCGACGTCAAAGATATTCCCTAACAGATTGGACTCTGCTGGCTAGGGATTTAAGTTGTTCTGTAGTCATTATTCGTATTAGTTGATGCCTTGCGGCAAAATGTAGGGCAAAGATAGGATAAATGGCTTAATATCTCAATAAAAGTTTAGGTGTCACGCAACGCCGCAAAACGCTGCTGCCGCCCGAGACATGGTTTCTTAAACCTTGATTTGGAAATGCACAGACCATGGAATTAATCCCTAAAAGGTTGAAACAGGGGTTTGGGAAACCTTGGTTGCAGGTACTATTGTTTAGATGAATGTACCAGTTGAACCATTGATTGACCACTTGAACAGTGTTACCGCTGAGACAATTTTTCAAACACATAGGATCATAGTGGTACTGTCGCATGGACTTCGCTCTCGCAATGGCTACGTGAAACACGTATAATTGCATATTTTTCAGAAAAGAGAGCTGATTTCTTTGTTTTGATGATAAATACTCGCTAATTTTGTGGGTATTTTGCATGGGTAACGAAGGTGTTGCTTAGCAATTTATCTCCCCCGATATTTATTATTTACAACCAACTAGTAAGTTGAAAAATTTGAAATGAAGAAATATTCCTTTTTTCTTGTAGTCCTTTCCTTGTGTATCGCCTTTTTTGCGCAAGCACAATCCTATACTCGTACAGTTTCCGTCGAATTTGACGCCATCCCTAATTCTTACACGATTGATGTGGCGAAATTGAAGTATAATAAGGAATTTGCCTATAGTTTGACGATTGATGATGGGTATAAGGACGTTTGGAATGTGGCCTATCCATTAATCCAAGGAAATTGGGTCTTAGAAAACGATATTTTCCAAGGCTACAACTATGGAAGTGGAATGCCTTTCCAGAAAGTTGGGGGTTATACTTTTGACGATGGTTGTGGTCATCAGGTGCCTTTTCATTTGGGACTAGCCATCAATGCTTCGCAAATTGCCAAAAATGCTAGTCGTATCAATTGGTGGCATTTACAGGCATTGTATGATGCTGGCTGGGACATTTTGAATCATGGTCACTATCATGTCGAAGAAATGCCTATTGATTTTGAAGATGAAATACGGCAGAATGCTGAGCAAATTGATGACCATATTCGATTCTTTCCACGCCATTTTGCCATCCCTGCTAACCAACCCGCCTATGCACCCGAAACCGCAAATCAAGGTATGGTGGCGACGTATGGTGCAGTTATGGGTTTTCAAGGAGTGTATAATGGTGGATTGTGGAATGTTAATGGCGAAATTTCTGCGGTGAATTCGGAGTTACAATTACTTCGAACGTCTGTTCCCGTGGATAGTTCTTCTATGAATTTGGATGCGCTAAAGGCCAAGATTCAGAGTATTGCGGGGATGGCTCCTAATCAAACGATCTGGTACAATGAATATACACATGCCGTTAGCGCAGGTAATAATCAGTATCCTAATGTCTCTAATTTGGGATTCCAATTATTTCGGGATTATTTAGATTTTTTGCAGCAGGAATATAGTCAACAGATATGGGTGGCAGGTCTCCAAGAAGTCGAAGAATATCTCTTTGTGCGTCAAAATGCAACCATTTCTAATCAAAGCTTAAATGGGAATGTCTTGACTTTCGATATTACTTTAAGTTCGACCCAACCCAATCAAAGACATTTTGATTTATCATTGTTGGTGGATGGTGCCGGTGCTAACATTCATAATGTGACTGTTCAGGGGGGCGGATACCTGACTTTCAATGTCGCCACTGGATTGATAAATGTTGAATTGGTTAAGTAAGCTGCGCTTGGCCGTTATTTTTCTATTCGGATTAATTTTCCCACGTGATAAATACTCGCACCTTCAATCTGATAGTAAATAATTCCTGAATGGTAAAAATGTGCTTTAGTGAATTGGATGGTATTGCTCCCATTTGGAAATAGCTGATGGATTTGTTGCAGAACGACTCCCTGCATATCGTAGAAAGTAATCGTTAATTCTGATGGCTTAGATAACGCAAACGACAGTTCCGTTTTATCTGTGAATGGATTAGGATGGGTAGAGAGAAAGATAAAATCTTGATGGTCAATGGGTTGTCTCGTCGCAATGGTATTGGTTACGGAGATGATCCCTGATGTTGCAGTAGTATTGTTGCAAGCATCTGTTGCCATAAAATGTACAATTTGGATAGAGTCATTGCAATCAATCATGTCAAAATCATTGGACCAAGATAGGTTGCTACAATTGTCTGTGGCTACAGCTCCACCAAAAATATTGAGCCATTGAATGACTTCGGGGTAGTTGCCATTCGTGTTGCATTCGATGTGTAAGGTGTCAGGTAGGGTCGTGAAGGTTGGCGGCAGCGTATCTAATATCATGAAAGTGGCCGTGCTTGAATGGGTTAACCCACATTCGTCCGTTGCGATGAAGTTTACGGTTGCCGTTTGTGGACAATCATTGCTAAGGGTGGTATAATCGTTAGACCAAGTGATATTTCCACAATTATCCGAAGCGTCTGCCCCTGCATTTTGCGCAAGCCATTGATTCAAATCGGACAAATTACCCGTGCCATCACAATACACCGTAGTATCCTTCGCTTGCGCTAAAAAGGTGGGCGGTAGCGTGTCCAAAATCGTAAAAGTGGCGGTAGTAGAATCTTGCAAGCCACAGGCATCTGTCGCCATAAAAGTGACCAAAGTCGATGGATTGCATCCCGCTCCCAAACTAGAAAAATTATTTGACCAAGTGATATTTCCACAATTATCCGAAGCGTCTGCCCCTGCATTTTGCGCAAGCCATTGATTCAAATCGGACAAATTACCCGTGCCATCACAATACACCGTAGTATCCTTCGCTTGCGCTAAAAAGGTGGGCGGTAGCGTGTCCAAAATCGTAAAAGTGGCGGTAGTAGAATCTTGCAAGCCACAGGCATCTGTCGCCATAAAAGTAACCAAAGTCGATGGATTGCATCCGTCGGGTAGCTGCGTAAAATCATGAGACCAAAGAACATTGGATGCTGAACCTGTAGCAGTTGCATTACCATGATTGGCGAGCCATTGAGACAAAGAACTAGAAAAATGGTCACAATCTGTAGTTTGGTCTTGCGCTGGGGTGGATATGGTTAGCGGTTGACAATTATTATTTGGACAAGCGGTAATCTTGACCATATCTTGGATGGTTTGATATACCGAAGTGGTCAATAAATGAGCGGTTTCTTCACCAACAAAACGGAGAAGATACTCGCCGGGCTCACTAAAATTGACCAAAGTTGAGTAATTGTTGGGGGTGTCAAAAGTAATTGTTCCAGGCCCAGAGACCAATTCCCAGTGGACAGGAATGGCTGAAGGGTTAATAATTCCATTGACATCAATGGTTCCTTGTATATTTGCCGAAAGGCAGTTGACGGTCGTATCACTACCCGCATCCGCTATATAACCTGTGGTGGATTGAGACCAAGGCCAGGAGCTATGTTCGGTAGGGAAAAACCGTCGAATAAGGTCAAATTTGCCCGTCCAAAACTCATCGGAGCTTTCAGAATGATGGCCTTCTAAATTATGAATATGAATGACTTTGCCTTTGAGTTGGTTTAGGGAGCAATAGGTTGTTTCGGCGGGACTCACTTCATCCAAAAGACTTACAGAAAATAAGGCAGGTCCATCAAATTTTTGAGCAGCATTGACGGCATCATAGTATTTGACGGCATTTAGTATTCGATTTAAGTTGATAGGGTCATTGAGATGGTCACGGATGTAGGTAGGAAAGCCACTGGGTTTATTATTGGGGAGACCATTGTGCTGGCTTAAAATTGGATTGTTCACCGCCAGCAGATCCACTCTGTCATCAATTCCTGCGAATAACAATGCTAATCCCGCACCTTGACTGTTGCCAAAGACGCCGATATGCTCTCCATCAAAATCGGCTCTCGAATAAATATAGTCGATGGCTCGCATACCCCCTGCCATAGCCCATCTATAGAAAACGGTATCGGTTAAACCAATGTCTGGGACGTATTGTTGTTCTTGGGGCAAATCTACATTGACTGGAGAATTATGTGCGCTGATAGAAATAACGATAGCACCTAGTCGCTCGGACATGGATAGATCGGGTTGGACGGCACTCGAATTTCCGAAAGGAGGAAATTTTATTAATCCAGTAAACGGTCCGTTGGTTTTGGGGATGGTCATATATCCATATACCCGATGTTGGTCAATATTGCCTAAGCTGATTCGGTAGGTGGTTGAGTAATCGGATAAATAGTTAGAATCTGGAACGACATTTAGATTAAAAGGCACCGCATCTAATTGAGTTCGGATATTGTCCCAATAGAGTTCAAAATCACTAGGAATCGGCTCAATAGGGGTTATACCTTGGATGTCGCATACGGCTCCAGCCATTGCATTGTTTTCTCCGTGTTGGACTGTGCAGAAGTAATTGCCGGGTTCTGAAGGGATAAATATTATTTCTTGAGGGCTATTGGCTTGTAAAATCAATGAACCATCGGCTAAATCATCCAGATATCTATTTCTGGAGATGCTAAAATCAACGGTGTCAAGATTCGTAGATTGAACGGAAAAAGTAATCGTATCACCAAGAAGGTAGCGATGATAGTCATTGTCAACGGTGACGGTCAATTGGCAAAATAGGTGTAAAGGCAAAAGAAACAGAAGAAAACCGCCAAATATTTTGAATAGACGATAGGGGATTAGATAAATAATAGATAGGTGCATAGATGCATGGGAGATTTAATGGGGCAATAAATGGTTGTGGTTTTCTGCGCAATGCGGATGCAAGGTACGGGAAGTATTGGAGAGTTCAAAGGCTTTTTTGTTTTTGATGGTTGATTGATGTCTGGATATTGGATGATGTCTTTTGGGACAAAGGGACAGGACAAAAGGATAACCAATAGCTCTGATGATTTTGTGGCAAATTAAAGTTAGGTGTAACTGTCTAGGTGCCCCCAAATTTTGGTTAAAAAATGCCCTTTTGCGCCTGATTTTGCTATTTTTTCACATAAGTGGTGCTTACGCTTCAAAAAAATAGCTTTAATATATACCAAAATGCCTATTTTTTGCCTAAAAATTGGGATACCTAAATAGTTACAGTTAGAAAACAGTAGAATTCCGCTTAGATTTCTTACATTTGCGCAAGCAAACAATAAAAAGTAGATGGAATTATCAAAGAATGTATTAATCTGCGTGGAGCAGGACATTATGTTGACCGCCCTAAAATTTAGGTTAGAGAAGCAAGGATATAATGTAAATCATGTAAGAAATGTGAAGGAAGTCAAGGAAGCTGTCCTTAATTTGGAGTTGGATTTGATTATTACGGATCTACAGATGGAAGGGGCTTCTGCCGTGGATATCGTCAAATGGTCTAAGAAGAAGAATAAAGGTTCAGTCTCCCCCTTCCTAGTAATGGCTACATTGGATGACAATGGAGATACCTTGAAGAAGGCATTAGATAATGGTGCTGATGACTTTATTATGAAGCCGTTTAAGCCTGTGGAGTTGTATTTTCGGATCAATCGGTTGGTGCCTAGTTTGGATGTCTAGAATGCTTCAATTTGTTCAAGGAGCCAGTCACGGACCATTAGATTTTGTGTATTACCAATTTTGTGTTTAAGTTTTTCCTTTCCTTCTTTGTCATAAGGGGCTAGGGAGATGATTTTTTTGGTAAATTTTAAAAAATTGAGATAACCTTGTTTGGTGTTTTTTGCAAGGATTTTATTGCGAAGGATGAAAATCCTGAAACTGATGAGTAGTGATTCTAGTGCTCTGTATTCATCGAGTGCAAAATAAGTGCCGACGAGAATGGTTTTTGCGCCTAGAGCATAAGATAGATTAGTTAATTCTACATTATGAAGTAACTCGAGTACTTTTTCGTAGTTCTTTTGTTTGTAATATACTCTAGCAAGGTTGTAGGTTTTGGCATTTTCTTTTTGGTCTGGGGGTAAAAAATGCGAATATTCACTAATAAAATTTTGTGCGTATTCAAATTTTTCGAGTTTAATGCTACTGACAATAATGTTGTTAAAGTAGTTTGAATTAATATGTGGGTCAAAGATTAATCGCTCGGAAACCATTACTGTAAACACATCAAATACCTGTTGATAGAAGTCTTCGGAACCTTTATTAATTTTATGCGAAATACAGTAATTGACTAGGTGTGAGTAAAAAATCTTCTTTTGAAGAGTGGAGAACTTACCTTTGTTTTCATACAACCAGTTTTTTAGCTTGAAAAAATGCGTTTCAACATCGGGATTAGAAAGCATTAGAACGACAAGATAATACACTTGCACGATGGGTTCTAGAAAATAGGGAGATTGGGGCAGGGAAGCTAAAAATTGGTGGTGAGATGTTTGATTTTTTATATTCATAAATCCCTGATAACCAATAATATCGGCAATTATCGCCAGTTTTTGTGCATAAAAGAAGATATGTAAATGCTTATCAGCGGCATTTAGGTTTTCAAATTCAAGAAGTTTTTTGCGATTGTTTTGCAGTTCTAGAATAAGATGATTTTGAGTGTTTATCTCAAATTGGTAGAAATGGGAGAGAATGGTATTCGACGTGCTTTTTTCTAAATCCAATTTTCTGTTTATACTTGCGATATGGGTTGATAAATTGGGTTGGCTCACTGCTTTTAGCTTAAGCAATAGCTTTTGAGTGGGTTGTTTTTCTAATAATTCCAGCGACTTGAACTCAATCGCCAAATTTAGCACGAGAGAAGCCAATTTACGTAATTTTTGGTCATCATATTTTTTGCTTGGATAGAGTTCGCTCCAAACTTTTTTTTTCGTTGGAGCCATTTGGGCTTCTTGGTTAATATAGTAAGGTTTAATTATTTCATAAAATCTGGAAAGTTCTTGATTTTCGTTATGGTAAGGAGACATGATGAATTTGCTGAGCTTTCGTAACTCAATGAGAGAAAAGGTTCTTAAATAGGTTGTTAATTTTTTGCTAAGCATTTTTGTATGCAAAAAAAGCAGATAAGTAGCTAATATACAAGGTGTTGGGTATTTATTTTTGACTATTATTTGACACAAATGGTTATTTTTGTACTTTTTATTCTCTATATATCCTTATATATTTGTATCATCGAGAATTCAATAAATTTTTTCGCATGAAATTTTATCGCTTGCCCAAGACCTTTTTTATTTTTCTGATACTATTTCTTGTTGTATCAGCTTCTAATGTGTATGGACAGTGTGAGTATTTTGGCTTAGTTGTATCGGATAGCACTTGTAGCCATCTGGTTATTGAAACGTCACCGAATGGAGGGGATGGGTTAGAAGTAGTGGATGACGGTGGCTGGACTATTTCAGAAGGAGATTTTGTTAGCTTTAGCTATGAACTATCCAATGCAGGAACCTGTCTTGGGTATCAGCCAATTAATTTGACTTGTGTCTCAGTGGATAGCTTTCCTGTTGATTCTTGTTTTCTTGAGATATTCCCTTATGTCTTTTTAGGAGGGGATGAGTATATCGTTGAATATAGCATCGGCTATGGTTGGTCTCCAATCAGTTATGAATGGACTTTAGATGGTATAACGGTTAGCAATGCTTCAGATTTTTATGGTACATTAAGCGATGCAGGAAAGGAATTATGCTTGAGCCTAGTGATGGTCTCTGAAATGGGAGATACTTGCTCAAGGACTGCTTGCACGGTACTTGATTTTTCGACCAATCCTTACATGTGTGTAGCTTCTACCATCATTGATACATCAATGGTGTGTGGAAGTGAATATGCCCCTGTCTGTGGTTGTGATAATGTGACTTACGCTAATGAGTGTGAAGCTTTCTATTATGGAGGGATAACTTCTTATACGCCAGGTGTATGTGGAGATACAAGTGAATGTCAAGCAAGCTTCGATTTCTCGATGCAGCCAAATAGCAATGACGTAGTTTTTACAAATACTTCTGATAATAATCTTTTCAGTTTTTGGCTATTTAGTGATGGTGGCTTTGAAGAAGGAGTCGGGCCTATTACCCACACTTTTTCAGATGATGGTTCCTATATGGTTTGTTTGCTGACAGGAGATGATCAGTGTTTTGATGCCAACTGTCAAATAATTATTCTTGGAGATAGTATTCAGATGCCTAATGGAAGCGGTCTTGACGATTATGTTTATCCTGGTGATGCAGACGCCAATGGTAAAGCGAATCTGAATGACGTGTTGTATGTTGGATTAGGAAATGACTCTTCTGGTTTTCCTAGACCCAATGCATCTACCGATTGGCAAGGGCAAATAGCTTTTGATTGGGATGGTAGCCTTGATGGAGTAAATTTTAAGCATTTAGATTGTGATGGAGATGGGGAAGTGGATCATTATGATGTCAATACAATTTTGTTGAATGCCGAGCCAATGCCAACTACGGCGCTTCCTATGGATGTAGGTCTGCCACAAGTTTATCTTAATTTATTGACGGATTCTATTGTTATTACGGATGCTAGTCCGTCAGAGTTTACAGTGTCAGCAGAGCTGATGGTCGGCCATGGTCAAACTCCAGTCTATGATTTGTCAGGAATTTCGGTGGCCATTGATTATCCCAAGGATTTGGTCAATAAACCAGCAGTAGTGGATTATAACGATAATTCCTTCTTGGGCTCTTCCAATGAATTATTATGGGCAAGTAATGATTTTAATGGTGCCCATCAGTTGGATATGGCTTTTGTAAGAAATGACCAGACCAATAAAAATGGTTATGGAAAAGTTGCTAAGCTGGATATTATTATTGATGATATTGTCTTTCTACGTACGGGAAAGTATATTGAAGTGCCTATCACCATCAAAGGAATAAAAGGGCTCGATGCAGAAGGAAATGTCAAAGAGTTCAGTGTCCAAAATGGCGGTACAACCACAGTCATTTTTATTAATAATACCACAGTCGCTACACTTGATCCTACCATTCAAGGCCAAGTGAAGGTGTTTCCAAGTCCAGCCAAAAATGAAGTGTCCATCAAGATAATGGATTTGCATCCAAATCGCTTAGAAGTTTTTGATTTGCTTGCGCAAAAAGTATATGAGAGCAATAAAATCAACAAGGATGTTGTCCAAGTGAATATGAAAAAATGGGCAGCTGGACAGTATGTTTTTAAACTATATACCGATGAAGGCTTAGTCGTGAAAAGAGTTGTGAAAGAGTAAAAAGTCCTTACCTATTCAAGTTTCGGTACAGCGGTTTAACGGCAAAATGGTATAACGATAACGTATATCTTGTCTCCTGTGGTGCTGGTCTAAGTTAACTGGCTAAGGGTCAGCGGCTTAAAAAATCTTGCCCTAGAATTTTTCGGCAACGAGCTTCAATCCATGGTTAAGCGTCGTTATAGAAAAGATTAGTTTAAATCGCTATAAAAGGTTATATCTCAATAACGACGGGGCTTTTTAAGTGCTGAAAGTTGAGTTACATAATTAAGAGCCCGTACGAGTTGTTACCGCCGCAACGTTCGATGTTTACGTATTCCAATATCGCTTCGCTACTTTACTAGGCTTATCTTATGCTCCATGTCCCAGACGGTAGCCTAATTCGTAAGTACCCATAATACTCTTTTGATTAAAAAATTCCTATCTTTACGACATGCAAAAAATAATATTCGGATTATCGTTGGATGCATCTACTTTTCACGAGAAGGAAGGCGTCTATTTCTTTGGGCAAAAAGAATTTTTGCGGTGGCTGGAGCAGCAATTAGGCTTGTCTTGGCCTGCCAAGAATTACGCTTGGTTGCGTACGGCTTTTTTCCGCAAGGTGCTGATGGCCTTTTTGGAAGAGCATCCCAAAGCCTTTTTTAAGGATTCCTTTGACGTCGATTCTTATGGAACAACGAAGGCGATTTTGGATTTTCGAGACGAATTGCGGATCTCCAATTGGAATTTTAGGGCGACCGACAATATGCCTAAGCGCTTGTTAGAAATGAGTCAATTAGAAGCCTTTTCCATCGAATTTCTCAGCCAACAAGAGCCGAAATCCTACGCAAATCATCAAATTTTAAACAATGGTTTTGCCGATAGATTCATAGAAGTCGAAAATGCTTTGAGTGGTTATACAGGGCTAAATTTTGAGCTGACCTTGGTGGAGCCGCTTGAACTTTTACCTACTTGGTGGCAACGACTAGTTGTGACCATGAAAAAAAATGGCATTCGGCTTATTGAGCAAAATGCTGTGGATAAGAAATCAGACTCTGACTTAAATACTATCGCACAACTACTTAATAATCAAAGCTTTACAGGAAATAAAGTAACGTTGAAAGGGGATAAGTCTTTGATTGTTTTACGAGTACCACGAGATTATGATGGGCTAGAAACCTTTGCTTATGGTTATCAAAATGGAGTGGGCGAACTGCCTTTTTTGATTATACCTTCTGGGTTGAAATTACCTGATTTGGTTTTCGAGTCTGACGGTTTGCCCGTTTCGGGCAATACATCCGTCTCTGATTTGCGGCCATCGCAGCAATTGATAAAATTGGCACATACTTTTTTGTGGCAACCTTTGGATTTAGGGCGTATTTTGGAGTTTTTAAATTTGCCATATTCACCGTTGCATAGTCATTTGTCAGTTCGATTAGCGAATGCACTGCAGGAGCGTCCGGGGTTTGATAGTGATGCTTGGCATCGGGCGATATCTATGTTTCAGGCATCGGAGAAGGTCGAAGAAGGAGATAAAGCTGCGGCATTATTTGAGTTCAATTTTTGGTTTCAGCGCAAAACTTATTTTCAAAAAGCCAAAATTCCCAAATCGGACGTTTTTGATATTTACCTGCACCTAGTAAAATGGGCCAAAAGTCGTTTGGCTAGCAAGTCATCAGGAGCAATATTTATGACTATTTATCGGTTGTCCTTGGATATGCTGGACTTGTTGGATGCGATTGATGAAGAGAAAGTATCTTTTTTGGATTTAGAAAAACTGACAGATATCGTCATCCAAGCCACGCCCGCAACTTTTAAAGATAGAGAAGTGGGGGCGTCTAATTTTGCTCAAGATCCAGGTGCCATTGTCTTTCCTTTTGATGAGATTATTTGGTTTAATTTTGTAAGTGGTGGCAGTGAGTATATTTCTCCAAAATTTGTCAAAACGGAGATTGATTTCTTGGTCAATCAAGGAGTCGCATTGACCCTTCCGGAAAAACAAAATAAATTGCGCAAATGGAAAAGATATCAGCCCATTCTGCTTGCGCAAAAAAGACTGATTTTGGTCGTGCCAGAAAAAGTAGAAGGCGTATATGCTAATCTACATCCGCTGCACTACGAGCTGGAAGCGATGATTGAAAATATGGATGTAATTACCATTAATATTAAAAATGGACAGGCTTTAGAAGCTATTTTGCCAGTCCGTTCCTTTGGTGAGCAAGTACCCAAAACTTCTTTCAAAGAAGGGCACTTGGTGAAAATTTCGCCTATCGAAATTCAAGAAAAAGTCGATCGGTTCTCGGTTACAGAATTAGAAACCTTTTTGCACTATCCCCATAATTGGGTGATGCGTAAACAAATGAAACTGTATGGTAGCTCCTTGTCAAAAATAAAAGACATCAATACCTTAAAAGGAAATATTGCCCACAAAATATTTGAGTTTTTATTAAAAGAAAAGCTACATCTAGCTGATAATGAAGTGATTATAGAGTGGTTTTACGATATTTTTGATAGTATTATTAGGGCAGAAGGGCTACCTTTTTTAGAATATGGAAAAGAACCAGAGTTGGCTGCTTATCGAAAGCAATTGCGCAATTCTATCCTAAGTTTTGTACATGCCTTGCGGAATAACAATTGGAATGTCGTTGCAACCGAAGAAACATTAGTAGGGAAGCTGGGACTGAATCCGATAAAGGGAATCACAGATGTCGTGCTTGAAAGAGATGGGCAATTTTTAATAATAGATTTAAAATGGGGCGGCAAATCATTTCGAGAGACGATGTTTAAAAATAAAGAAGATATTCAGCTGATGTTGTATTCTCGTTATTTTGGGGAGGAAACTGTGTGGTGGGATGCCTGTTTTTATATCATCAAAAATGGGTTATTTATCACTCGCTCAGAAGGTTTGTTTGATGCCGCCAAAGTAGTATCGTCTAAGGAAGAATATTTGGCGGTTTATGATGAGATGTATGAGCGATTGTTAAAAACCTTGGAATGGCGCAGTGACCAATTAGCAAAAGGCAATTTGGAATTACGAACGGATGCTGCGATTGCGGATTTAGACGCCCTTTACGGGGAAGCTATTTTTGAATTATTGCCCCTAAAAACAGAGAGCTATATTTTTGATGATTATAGAGCTTTGTTGGGGGATATTTTGTAAACGGTAAAAAAGGTAACTGTTTAGATAGACAAAATTTTGCTATAAAATGCCGTTTTAGGTTCTGCTTTTGCTGTATTTTTATAACATAGCGGTGTTACGCTTCAAAAAAAGATGATTTTATGAAATTATTAGGAATATTATCAATGTTAG
>CAYTLX010000024.1:0-12617 GCA_964438645.1 uncultured Saprospiraceae bacterium
GTTACATTGACATCTGGCAACGATGCGCAATCCATTGCGATATTTCCAGTCGGTGGCCCTGTAACGGTAATTTCAAAACTACAGGTAGCTATCAAGCCACAATTATCCGTAACTTGATACCCAATGGTATGCACTCCAGCAGAAAACAAAGAACCAGATGGTAAACCTTGAGTTTGAGAAATGGCTAGCCCACCAGATGGACAGTTTGTAGCCCCCGTTGGCTCATTCCAAGTAGCTACAACTTGGGACTCACCAGGTGAGATATCCACATCAAAGCTAGGTATGCAATTAATAGAGTTACCACAATCAATAGTAGTTATCACAACAGGGTTGCTTTCACCTGCCCAAGTATCGCAAAATTCACGGTTAGAACACCGCACAAAGGTAGTTGTTTCCGTAAGGATACCAGGATCATAAGTTGTCCCATTAGCTCCAGCAATAGCCACCCAATTATTATCAACGCCTTCAGGATGCACCCCAGCTCTTTTCATCCACTGATATTCAATAGCACCAGACCCACCAGAAGGCAAACTAATACTAGTAAAAGGTCCAGGGCTTGTATTTACACAAATCTCTTTATCAACACCTATTTCGCCACCAAAAGTAAAATCATCACAAGAGTTACAGTTACTTGTCACCTTCACCATACCCGCAGCAACCCAAGATTGACCTTTTACGGCCATGCCATTCTGATAATTTCGAGAATCAATAGCGATGTCAACAGAAGTAACATTCCCAGGCACATTAGGGATTGTAAGATTAAAAGACTTATAGCAACATCCATCTGGCAAAGATGTAATAGATTCAATGGTTTCGGCACTCTCCGAGCCCGCATTCGCTGATATTTTCAAATATCTCCCATCAAGTGTTAACTCTGACACTGGAATCTCCAACATTACATCACGACTAAAAGAAGCCGAATTAATTGGAATAGAAAAAGTTCGGATGTTATTATAGCCACCATTTTCGATAAACACACCAGAAGACTCCGTTGCTGTAGAAATATTTCTAAAAGCATAAGCCATCATTGACTGGGCATTCTGCTTGTCCGCAAAAGCAACAGAATAAGTCACTGCACTTGTGCTTGGTAAAATAGCTCTATATACCCAAGCACCTGAAGAACCCGCAACAGATTTTCTGTAAGCAGTATAAGAATTGCCACTTGCATCTGCTATATTTATAGATGCTCCAGGATTGCCCCCTTTATAAACCACCTCAACAACGATCTTGTATATTTCACCAGAATTGGCAAAATTAATAGCATTAAAGGACTTACCTTTAATGCCTTTTCCAATAATATCAACATCCTTCCCAGATGCACAGCTAAAATTCCAAGGATCTGCTGCACAATTAGTAGGAGTAATTTTAATCCAATTAGATTCTCCATTGTAATCAGAGCACCCAACGCTTCGAGAACATCTTCTAAACCAAGTATCTTGTGTGACGGGTCCAGGCTGATAAGTAGGCGTATTAGAAGAAATAACTTCAACACCTGAAGCCGTAGTTGGCCCTGTAAAGTTCTTCAACCATACATACTCCACGTCACCAGACCCACCGGAAGGCAAGCTGATGCTAGTTAACAAATCAGGAATTTCTCCATAACAAACTGTTTGATCTGAACCAATTTCTCCAGCATCTGTCACATTGTTACAAGGAACACAATCACCAACCACTTGAGTCTGCACCACCTGTGTCTGCACACTATGATCCGCCACGAAGAATTCCATTTTGTCTGCAATGCCCCCTTGTACAACAGGAACAGCCGCAACAGCGGCCCAATACAGGTTATTCTCTCCATAGGACTTTCCTTCGACACCATGAATAGCATTGTTAATCTCATTTAAGTCAGTAGTATAAGCATCGGAGTGGCATAAAATCCAGTTAATCCTTTCTGCTTGTAATTCATCCAAAACAATTCGTGGATGATTCAAACCAATTACCTTAGTCCATTTTAGTACACCGTAGTCATAACTTCCAGGTCCAGGATAATCTGGATCAATACAAAAAGTTTGAAACGAAGACCCAATATTTCCGGACGCATCTACAGGTGCGATACAAGTATGACCTTGATCCGACAAATTGATAAATGAATTAGGCTGCAAGATATCCATATCAACCGATACAAGGTCCCCCTGACAATTAGTAAAATCCTGCCAATTTGATTCTGCTAAGACCGAATGAATGGCATTACAAGCAGTTTTAACTTCCCTAGTTACATTCAAGGTATTCGATTGAACCCCGTCAAGCTCTCTAGTTAGTTTAAAATTGCTGTAAGCAGAAGCATAGGCTTTCACCTTGATTAATCCCTTACCCAATTTCAAATGCTCGAAACTAGCGGGTCTAGAATCGCCAAATTTACAATCCAAACGGTACGTACCTTTATAAGTACTAGCGTCTGAAAAATAAATCTTTAGCAAGCCATCATCTGCCCCACAAGCCGTTTCGTCCACCGACTCCACTGACTGAAGAACCAACGTGCTTGGTCCTTGTCCAAATGCACTAAAGGATAATAGCAATACTGCTAACACCCCCGTCCAATTGCACAATTTTGTAATTTTTTTTCTCATAATTGTTCATTAGATTAAAAATTCACTAAAAGGAAATGCCTTTTAGCTTACGCAAACAAAGAGCTCAATTGATTTTTTGGAGCTGATTGCTTAAAATCTAATTTGGAGAATTTATCGACCTAAGACCTAGGTCTATCTGCTCGCATAAGCCAACAGTTTTTCTAAAGGGCAGGAACTAAGTAATCATACTTAGTGCAAATAGGGTATATTTTAGATGTCAATTATAATGCAAAGGTAATCAAACAAACTACCACAAGCAATATAGAAAAAACATATTTTATTTTGTCATTTTGACTCTTCTCAACCTAGCTGCATTATACATAACGATATATCACATACACACAATGGCACAAATTTTGTGAAGTCAAAAAGTTAATTAAAATTATTTTAATTCTTAATATTACTTTCTCACTTATCAAAACCAGCAAAATAACTTTATTATTATAACAAAAATCACACCAAACATTACTATTACAAGAATATTAGTGGGGGATTTACGGATGTAATGGAGATTGATATAAACTTTCTGTCTTGTAAGGTAAATCATAAGGGGTAGGCAAAATTGGACTGCTCAAAATACCTTCGGCGTTCAACCCATCAACAACAAGCAGATTGAATAAGAACAACGAATGAGCATGCGCCCTATTTGTCTCAAACTCAAAGCACCCTTAAACTCCAAGGAAAAGCTCGTCAAGCAAGCCAATAAATACCTTTTTTACAGACCAATTCATCGCTTCCAATTGTTGAGGAATAAAACTCGTTTGCGTGACCCCAGGAATGGTATTAACTTCTAAAAAATAAGGGCTGTCTTTTTGTTCATGCCAAATATAGTCCACCCTTACCACACCGCGACAATTAAACAGCTCATACACCTCCTTCGCACTATTTTCGATTTCTTTCTTCATTTTGGTGGAAATAACTGCTGGAGTTATTTCTTCACAGCCCCCCACAGTGTATTTGGCATTAAAATCAAAAAACTCATTGGGCGCAATCACTTCTGTTATTGGCATGGTTAATATTTCGCCTTTCCATTTTACCACCCCAATAGTCAATTCTCGGCCAGGAATAAATTCTTCAATCAACACATCATCACCGACCGAAAAAGATTTTTCCACAGTACTCAAAAGTTCATCTTCGGCAACGACCTTAAAAGTACCTAGACTGGAGCCGCCGTGATTCGGCTTCACAAATACTGGCAAAGAAACTTTTTGCAAGATTTGACTCAAGTTCAAGTCATCCCCCTTTTTGAGCAAAACTGATTTTGCGACCGCAACCCCATTAGCTTCTGCAATGGTATTAGACACTTTTTTATCAAAAGTAATGGTCGAACACAAACGATCACAAGATGGATAAGGCACACCCACCAAATCTAAATAACCTTGTATCAATCCATCTTCCCCAGGGGTACCATGAATCAAAATAAATGCCGCATCAAACATCACCTTAACACCATCAATAAGGATAGAAAAATCATCTTTATTAATAATCACCTTTTTCCCGAAAGGGTCTAGATAAAACCAAGCCTCTTCTGAAATTATAATTTTATAAAACACATACTTATCGCTAACTAATTGATTTTCAACGTATTTTGCACTTTTCAAAGAGATTTCAAACTCTCCAGAATACCCACCGACCAAAAAGGCTATATTTTTTTTCTTCTGCATTTAAGAATTATTTTGGGATGTTTGTATTTTTAACATTAAAAAAAGGCCTACTTCAATATCAAAAGAAGCAGACCTTTATATCATTAATTGAATCATCAAGATCCTGCGCTTCTTCTGGTCAATTCATCTCTAATTTCTGCGGCTTTTTCGTAGTCTTCCGAAGCGACTGTTTTACCCAACAAATCATTAAGTTCGTTGACCGTATAACCTTTTAAAGATTTTTTTTCAGGTCTTTTCTTTTTTACTTTTTTGGGTTTCTCTTCTCCTTCTTCTAGCACAATACCTGCTTCGGCCAATACTTTTTCATAAGTAAATATCGGGCATTCAAAACGAACAGCTAAAGCAATTGCATCAGAAGATCTGGCATCTACTTCAAATACATCGCCCTTAAAAGAGCAGATTAATTTTGCATAAAAAATGCCATCTACCAATTCACTTATTCGAACTTCAATCAGTTTGATACCAAAAGTATCCAAAGTGTTTTTAAACAAATCATGCGTCAAAGGACGAGTCGGCACCATCCCTTCCAAAGCAACAGCAATAGCTTGTGCTTCTGAATTCCCAATAACAATGGGTAGCCGACGATTACCGTTTTCTTCGCCTAACACTACGGCAAAATTTTGTGCCTGAGTGACACTTTGCGTAAGCGTAACGATTTGTAGCAATATTTTTTCCATAAAAAAAGAAGTTAAGCGTAAACCTAAGTGAACGCTATAATTTTATATTAATTTAAGCCTTAAGGCGCTTTACCGCTTCCGTCAACTTAGGCACTACTTCAAACAAATCTCCAACGACACCATAATCCGCCGCTTTAAAGAAGGGTGCTTCTGGATCCTTATTAATCACCACAATGGTTTTGGAGTTATTAACTCCTGCCAAATGCTGAATCGCACCAGAAATGCCCACCGCAATATAAAGATTCGGATGAATCGCAATACCCGTCTGACCGACATGCTCATGATGTGGACGCCAATCCATATCTGCCACGGGGCGCGAACAAGCCGTCGAAGCCCCAAAAGCTTCTGCCAACTCCAATAAGATATTCCAGTTTTCTGGCCCCTTCAATCCACGACCACCGGACACCACCAATTCTGCTTCAGGCAAAGGAATACCGCCTGCTTGCTTTTCAAGAGACAACCTTCTTACTTTGCATGGAGCCAAAGCGACATCAATCGTTTCGACATCAACGGGCGCACCTAATTCTTCTAAAGGAATCGCATTCCCCATTAAGGACAATACTTTCTTTTCAGAAGTTATTTTTGTATCCGCAAAAGCCTTTCCAGAAAAAACAGGCCTTCTTACCACAAATCCATTCGACACATCAGGTAATGCACTCACTCCCGACACGACTCCAGCATTCAATCTAGCTGCGATGCGTCCTTGGATTGATTTTCCTGTTGATGTAAATGGCATAACCACCACTTCTGCTCCTATTTTCTCGGCAACGTCTGCGACCGCTCTTGCAATGTTTTGATTATCAACATCTTCGCCTGCAATATTATAGACTTTTCCTGCGCCATATTTTCCTAGACTCCCTGCATCGGCGACAGTACCTAAGGTCAGAGCAGCACAAGTAGTTCCCATTGCGGAAGCTAATTTTGCTCCATAGGTAACCGCTTCTAAAGCCACTTTCTTTAATTGTCCGTCAGGACTTTCGGCATATATAAGTATCATTCTTGACTATTTTTTTGGTTAGGATTAAATGACCTTTGCTTCGTTGTGCAAAAGGTTAACTAGCTCGTCCATATTGTCTGGATCAATCAGCTTAACTGCGGACTTGGCTGGTGGCTTCTCAAAATGAACCACTTCAACAGGATTGGGCACATCAGCCGCTGGCACTACATTAAGTGGCTTTCGACGAGACATCATAATGCCTTTCATATTGGGGATTCGTTGTTCCGCAAGGCCTTTAGCCGCACTCAAAACGAAAGGAAAGTCCACGGAAAGCACTTCTACTCCACCTTCAATATCTCTTTTCAAGGTCGCCGTATTCCCATTTACTTCCATGTGCTGAGCCAACGAAACAAACGGCAAATCTAGATATTCTGCGACCATCGACGGCACGATTGCCCCATTAAAATCAATCGTTTCTTTTCCAAAAAAGATGGCGTCGTATCCTTTATCCTTAGCGTATTCTGCAATTTGCTTGGCGACATAATTTGCGCTGGTTGCTTCTGCATCAATTCTTACCGCATCATCTGCTCCGATAGCTAAGCCTTTGCGGATAACCGCATCATTCGTTGCAGGTCCTACATTGAGCACCGTAACAGTTCCATCACCCGTAGCTTCTTTTAGCTCCAACGCACGCACCAAAGCGTACCATTCGTCATAAGGATTCATGATAAATTGTACCCCATCTGGATTAAATGCTGTATTGTCTTCCTTGAAGGAGATATTTGCGGTTGTGTCAGGTGTCTGACTTATACAAACCAATAGTTTCATAATGTGTTATTTTAGGTATTCTTGGTTTTTGTTATCCAAAAAACAAATTAGAGATAAGGCTTACATAAAAACTAGCCACCTAAATCCCTAAAGGGATGCAAAAATAAGAATTTTCAAGCAAAAAAGTACATTTTTATCAGATTCTTTCAAAAAAGTAGCTTTTCCATTTTTTACGTGTTTTTTTCAGATTTGTTGTTGTCCTTCTCCTTGCGGAAAAAACGCCCATTTTTAGATGCTTTCGCGAAAGCGCTTTAAATCCTTAATCATTGAAATCGCTAGGTCTTTGCCCCCTAAAGCCTTGTCTATCAACTCCTTATCTCTTTTATTCGCAGTAAACTGATTAAAAATCTGGGTAACGGTCAAGCTATTACTAGGCCGTTCCAAAAGATACACTTGATCACCGGCTTTCACAAAACCATCTTTCAGCACCTTCACATAAATGCCTGACCGTTCGGCATCCAAAAACTGCTTAATGATTTCTTGATTGTTAAAACGTATGCCTAATTTATAACAAGGAATCCTTGGCTGAGTGATTTTCACGATACTATCCCCAATCTCCAATACATCCCCAATATGCATTTTATTTTCCGCAAGGCCTGCAATAGATAGGTTTTCACCAAAAATGCCCCAACTCCAATCCAAATCAGGATATTTTTGCTTCCAATAATCATAATGATTGGTACTATACAAATAACAAGATTTATCGATACCGCCATGCGCTTTTTCATTCATCACGGCATCACCGACCACCCCCATTTTGGATAAAAAAATAGGCTCATTTACAGGCTTCTTAAAAATCCCTGTTTGTAAGTCTTTCTCTTTCCAAGTAATCGTTTGCGGAAGCCCTATATTCGTCGAAATTATCTTCATGCATCTATTTTAAAGGTCTGGATAGAAAACTAAAATTTTGTTTCTTTGTTCTATTTCCCATGAAAAATAATGCCAAAATTTTCTTAAAAGATTTGGGGCTGATGGACTATAAAGCAGCTTGGGCACAACAAACCGCGCTTCATAAAGAGCTTGTTTCCAACAAGTTATCATCAAATCCAAATACTATTCAGCATTTTATTTTGTGTGAGCATCCCGTGGTTTACACTTTAGGCAGGAGTGGTTCAGAAGATAATTTATTGCTTTCGCAAAATGAACTTTCGCAAAAAGGATTTGCTTACTACAAAATTAATCGTGGAGGCGACATCACCCATCATGGCCCAGGACAAATAGTCGGGTATCCCATCCTAGATTTGGCCTATTTCAAAGAAGATGTCGGCTGGTATATACGTTCCTTAGAAGAAGTCATCATTAGGACTTTGGCGGACTACGGAATTCAGGCACAAAGAATCGAAAAATTCACAGGCGTGTGGATTAAAGGTCAACCCATGAGAAAAATTGCGGCTATCGGTGTCCACATGAGCAGATGGGTCACTTTACATGGCTTTGCGTTGAATGTCCACAATGACATTAGCTTATTTGACCATATCATTCCTTGCGGAATACAAGACCCCAACAAAAGCGTCACATCCATGGCAGTCGAACTCGGCAAAGAAATTGCCATAGAAGAGGTAAAAAAACGGCTTATTCAACATTTTAACACTGTTTTTGATGTTGAGATAAGTATTCCAAAAGAAAAAATCACACAAAATGACTAACTCAAAGCCTGTTGCTCTATCCAAAACCACTATGACTCAATTGGTTATGCCCAACGATACCAATCCTTTAGGCAACCTAATGGGCGGCAATTTACTCCGCTGGATGGACATTGCCGCTAGTATTTGTGCTGGAAAACATTGCGAAAGCATGGTTGTCACTGTTTCTGTGGATTTGGTGTCCTTTGACCAACCTATTTTACTTGGCGAAGTAGTCACGCTCGAAACGACGGTTACTCGTGCCTTCAATTCTTCTGTGGAAGTCAATGTTCAGGTTTTTGCCACTAATTTTAAGGGTGGCGGTGCTAGAAAATGCAACTCGGCTTATCTAACTTTTGTGGCACTCAACGAAGACCATACCATCAAAAAAGTGCCTAAAGTCGCCCCCAAAACAGACGAAGAGCAACGCCTATATGAAGGAGCAATCAGACGTCGCCAAATTCGATTGATTCAAGCAGGAAAATTAGATCCTAAAAATGCGGATGAGATTCGGGCGTTTATTAATCGATAAAGAAAAATTCCGGCAACTGTTTTAGGTGCTCCTATTTTATCAAATGGTAAAGAGCTAAGCAGATGCGTAGTTTGGCATAATAAAAAGCATACAAACCTATAAAAAACGCCCAAATGCTCATTTTAGCCCACCACAGCCTATATAACAACCGTCTAACGAGTTATATTTTAGAAATTTATTTAATATGGGCGAATACAAGCCTAAAATGGTCTAATCCATACATTATCAATAAGTTATATTAAAAAAATGGCATACTATTTGAGTTTTTTACATATATCTTTTGTAATAAAAAGGTAAATTGAGTGATTTTTTGCTCAAAAATTTTGGAAAAATGCTTTTGCACGTTACCTTTGTGGATGCTTCAGGGAGGAGCTGCTGGAGGGAAACTACACATTCACTACTATCCAGCAGGAAGTTATTTTTTCACTAATCCGTAAAAATGGGAAAAGAGAAGTACTTTTATAACAAACAAACGCTGCAATATGAGAAGCATGAAGTGCCGTTAAGCAAAAAATTGTTTAAAGCATTTGGTTTTCTATCTGCTATGATTGTTTCGGGCATTTTATTTTCATATGCCTTTTTCCAATTCTTTCCGAATCCGCACCAACAAGCACAGGCTAGAGAGCTTGCGCAAATGGAATACAAATACAACCTTCTATCCGACAAAATTGGATTGATGGAAGATGCTTTGACCAACATGCACGAAAGAGATGCTTCCATACACCGTGTCATTTTTGGTATCGAACCCATGGATGAAAATATTTGGAATGGTGGTATCGGTGGTAGTGACCACTACAGCGATGTATTGGACTACAACAACACAGGGGTTTTAATCAAAAAAAGTGAAGAGAAGGTGCGTAAACTAGCTCGTCAAATTGCACTTGAATCAAAATCTCTAGATACCATCCAAAAATTAGCCATCGAGAAAGAAGATAGATTGGCTTCTATTCCCTCTATCAAGCCCGTCAGAGAAGACAAAATAAAACGTAGTATCAAAAACCTATCAGGGTTTGGTCGCCGAAGACATCCCATACATAAGGTCATGAGAATGCATAAAGGCATTGATTTTCCCGCCAAAACAGGTACACCTATCCAAAGCACGGGTGATGGTGTGGTCGTTAAGGTCATCATAAAGAAATCTGGGTATGGCAAACATGTGGTCATCGACCACGGTTATGGCTATGAGACCCTTTATGGGCACATGAGCGAAATAGACGTCAAAAAAGGACAAAAGGTGACCAAAGGACAAATCATCGGTAAAGTAGGCAATACAGGCACTTCTACAGGTGAACACCTTCACTATGAAGTTCGATTCAATGGCAAAGCCATTAATCCTATTGATTTTATCCTAGACGGATTGACGCCCATGGAATACCAGCACTTAGTCAACGCTTCTTCTGTTACTAATCAATCCTTTGATTAGAGCTACGACTAAAAAATAAGAGTACAATCTCTCTAGTAAAAAAAGCCTTTACTGCACCGCAGTAAAGGCTTTCTTTTATCTACGACTTTTTTTGGTGCTACAATTGATTATCCTTTGCCAATTATTAGTTTTTTTTGTACCTTACAGTAATTATCTACCAAATGACTGATACTCACCAAATACCCACCTGTCCCAATTGTGGAAATGACCCCAAAAACGGGCTGTACTGTCCCAATTGTGGACAGAAGAACAAGCCGACCAAACTCAACCTTGGGACTATTTTTGGTGAGCTGCTTAGCATCGTGTTTAACATTGATAATCAGTTCTTTAGGACACTAAAAGCCGCCTTAATCCCAGGTAAATTAGCTACTGAATTTGGCAAAGGCAAAAGAAAAACCTATCTGCATCCACTTCGCTTTTTCTTTTATTCTTGGGTACTTTTTGCTTTAATGTTGCAATGGAGCATCAAACCTAATTCGGGCAAACCCGATCGAGACAAATTCTTTCAACAACTCGTTACAGTCAAAATAGATTCAACGAATATTGAAGCCAACAAAGCCGGAATTGACTCGATCAAATCTTTAATCACAGGAAAAGATTTCAATCTAAAATTTGGTATTGGCACGGACTTTTGGTTTGTCACCGACTCAACCAAGCTAAAACCAAAAACTGATTCTGTCATTTACATTTTATCTTCTGACCTAAAATTACTGTCCAAGGACTCATTGTACCAAAAATATGCTATCACCAACTGGATAGACAAATTTAAAATCGACCGCGCCAAGCGCATAGATGATGGTTTTGGGGACATTTTCCAGTATATGATGGAGCATTTCATTTGGTTATTTTTTGCGGTAATTCCCTTTTCGGCTCTATGGCTTTGGCTACTATTTGGGCGCTCCAAAAAGTACTATGCGGAACATATTTTGTATTTGCTATACCTTTTTGGGGTGTTATTTCTGTTTTTCTCAATGGCTCTACTAATCGATTATCTTCCAAATACTGCGTCTAATGTAAGCATTGTTATTCTATGGTTTTTGCTGATTCTCTACTCCTACTTTAGTCTCAAGAACTATTATGGGCAAGGCGGGTTTAAAACATTCATCAAATGGAGTACGTATCTTTTGGTTAATTTCTTATTGTTCTTGATATTTGGCGTATTCTTTTCCATTATTTCTGCGGCTCTCTTTTAATCCCTATTTTATGAGTACAAAATTTGAAACAGTCATCGGATTGGAAATACATGTCCAGCTCAACACGAAGAGTAAGGCCTTTTGTCGAGATACTACTCTTTTTGGGCTTGCGCCAAATTCGCAAGTGAGTGCGGTGTCACTTGCCCACCCTGGCACTTTACCATACCCTAACAAAGAACAAGTTTTTTCGGCCATCAAACTGGGCTTAGCCATTGATAGTCAGATAAATAGGGTCAGCACCTTTGACCGAAAAAATTACTTCTATGCCGATTTGCCGAAAGGCTACCAAATCACTCAGGATCAAACACCTATTTGCATAGGTGGCCAAATACCCATCCGTCTAGGCAACCAAATCAAGCTCATCCAAATCCATCATATCCACATGGAAGAAGATGCAGGCAAGTCGATTCATGACAAGCTACCTGGACACTCGCTTATCGACCTTAATCGAGCGGGCACCCCACTATTAGAAATCGTGACCGAACCCGACTTGCGTTCGGGCGAAGAAGTCGATGCTTTGATGTCTGCTATACGGCAATTGGTGCGTTATTTGGATATTTCTGATGGCAATATGGAGCAGGGCTCGATGCGCTGCGATTGCAATATTTCCATTCGTCCGATGGGAAGCACCACATTAGGCAATCGCTGTGAAATTAAAAACATGAACTCCATGCGCTTTGCCAAAAAAGCCATTCAGTATGAAGTGAAGCGCCAGATTGCATTGACGCAAAAAGGGGAAGCCATCCAACAGCAAACCTTAAATTTTAATCCTACAACTGGTCAAACCACACCCATCCGAACCAAAGAAGATGCGCATGACTATCGGTATTTTCCAGAGCCTGATATTCCCCCCATTGTTGTCAGCGAAGAAAAAATTAATGAACTAAAATCTTCGCTTCCGCAAATGCCTTGGGCTTATGAACAAGATTTTCTTTCTTATGGGCTTTCGCCAAAAGATGCAATTCTTTTGGCACAAGACTTGGACTTAGCAGCTTATTACAACTCCTTTGTTTCGACTTATGGACAAGCGGTTGTTTTCGCCAATTTATTGATTAATCAGATTCGACCGACCCTTACGGGAAAAATTGGGGACTACCCTATTTCGCAAGATTTCTTGGCACAATTTCTAGATTTAATTGATAATAAAACCATCAACAAATCACTGGCAATCAAG
>CAYTLX010000025.1:0-1700 GCA_964438645.1 uncultured Saprospiraceae bacterium
TCCCGTAGGGGCGAGTGCGACAGCGGTCGCAGGGAGTGAACGGCGTTAGCCGCTATAATAAAGGGTTTAGACATGAAAAATGCCCAATCAAATTTGGGGGTGGACTATGCTAAATCTCCCAAAACACCGAGAAAATACTAGTAACACTCCGCTACTCGAAGGTGTGAAATGAATTTCACAGTCCATTGCCTGCAGCGACTGCCACCTTCCGTTATTTTTTTTTGGCATTAATAGGAGAAAAATGGCTAGGAGTTCAATCGTTCAATTGAACAGTTGCTCAATTGAACGATTACCCAAATAAACAATTACTCCTTAATCACCCGAATAGTACCCGCATTTTCATTGGTTCTCAATTGGAGCATATAGATACCCGCAGCCATCTGGCTATTAGGTGTAATGACCATTTTGTCATGATTACCTATTGCTTTTACAGAAATCTCTCTGCCCAGCATATCAAATAACCGAACTTGAATGTCTTTGGCTGCAAAGCCATGAATTAGCACTTCAAATTCATCAGAGAAAGGATTAGGTTGAACCGTAAAAGCATTTTTTCCGAAAGGAGCTTGAAGTCCTGTAAGGCACTGTGTCTTAAATAGATTAAAGGTTTTTTTACCTAAGCCATTGGCACAGACTGCACGAATTTGCGCTTCATATTCAGTGCATTCTTCTAAGTTACTAAGCTCATAGTTCGTGCCAGTAGTCGTAGCCGCTTCCCAAGTCCCACCGACTTTACGATGTTTGACGATGTAGCTAATACTACTATCGACGACCGCCCAATTCATATTGGCAGAATAATATTGAATATCATCCACATACAAGCTGTCAGGCCCAAGACAATATCCTGCTTCCTTGATGGTCACGCAGTAATCTTCGACTTCTCCATAAGTGAATTCTCCGCAAGTAGAGCTAATGAAATCATAGCTTAAGATGACTCTCATACGAGTAAGACCAGGAGTGGCATCCACAGGAACGGTGAAAGGTTGGATAGTAGCAGCACTAACCTTGTCTGGAGTATTAAAAATGACTTCATCATCATCAAATGTACCATTTTGGTTAAAATCAACCCACGCTTTGAGGTATTCACCAAAGGTAGTCCCTGAATAACCTGGCGTAATGGTCATGTTGTAAGTATTGTCTTGCGTGAAATTAATACCCAAATCCGAATAAAATTCATATCCTGTACTTGCCCCTGTCGGATTGTCAAAAACACTCTCAACCGAGACAGAGTCAATCCATTCATCAGTAGTACCGCCACTGCTTTCGCAATAAAATAGGTCTAAGCAAGCTCCACAACCAGTCGTTTTAAAGTCTATCGGACTGCTAAAGTTTAAAGTATTTCCATTACAATTGGTGCGGATTTTTGCTTGATACTTGGTGCATTTTACTAAGCCAAGCAAAGGCGTAGAAAGGCTTGACGTGGTAATGGTGTCCCAAGTGGTAAAAGGCTCTTTAGCGTAGATGATGTCAAAGGAATTTGCCGCAAGGACACCTTCCCAAGTCAGTAAGGCACCATTATCCATAATATTGGAGACCGCAAAACTATCGGGTAGCTCACAGCAGCCATCTGTCTTAAAGATAAAGCTCGGACTCAAAGTGCTTAATGAATCGGCACAATTGGTCTCTAAAAGCACTTCATAATTGGAGCAGGCAGCTAAGTCTGTCATCATGTAAGGGCTACTGACATCCAATACCGTATCCCA
>CAYTLX010000025.1:1800-12500 GCA_964438645.1 uncultured Saprospiraceae bacterium
AGGAACGGAAAAGTTAAAGGTGGTGGCTTCCGTGATTGAAAAATCAGGATTAATGATGACTTCATCTCCTTCAAAAAGACCATTTTGATTAAAATCAATCCAAACTTTGACTCGTTCACTAAATGCAAACCCACTATATCCAGGAGTGATAATCATGTCATAAGGCTGTACAGGTAAGAGATTAATGTTTAAATTGTCATAAAAACCATATCCATCAGCATCTGGTCCCGAAGGATTGACAAATACGCCGACTATTTCCACACTGTCGATGTATTCATCTGAATTGTCACCACTACTTGCGCAATAGGCTAAATCGGTACAAGCACCACAGCCACTTGTTTTAAAGGCTATTGAATCTCCATAATCAATCACTACGGAGTTGGCACAATGGGTACGGATTTTAGTTTGGTAAGGGGTGCAATCAGTTAGATTGTTTATGGTGATAGTCGTATCAGAAGTAGATACGGTTGCCCATGTAGCAAAAGGGTCTGGTGCAGAAGTAATATCAAATGACGTTGCCGCTAAAACAGGATCCCACACAAAAGTGGCGGTGTTATTCGAGACATTCGTTACATGAAAATTAGCAGGTAACTCACAACATCCATCCGTCTTGAAGGTGTATATGGGACTCAAATCACTCAAGGAGTCGGCACAGATAGACTGCATGGCTACTTCGTATTCTGTACAAGCCATTAATCCCGAAAATAGATAAGGATTAGTCACATTAAGGACGGTGTCCCAGTTGGTTGTGCCAGATGGGCGAACATATAAATGAGCGCCATCGTTTAGTGTAGTAAAAGATAATGATGCTTCCACATCTGTGATGGCATTCGCATGAATAGAAAAAGGCGGGGTACAAGCTCCACATCCGCCCATTAATAATTGCATGCTTTTGTGCGCATTTATTCGTCCACCCGTCTTAATCTCTGCGACCAATTGGTCGGTTTGATCCACTCCATCAAATAAATAATCTCTAACCAATAAGGCCGCCACATCGGGCGACGTCAGCGCTAACGAAGCAAGGTCTGAGCAAGGTGCCGAATAGAGTAGGGCAATGACCCCTGCCGTCAAAGGACTCGCAAAGGAAGTTCCACTTGTAAATCCATAGCTTCCACCACTTTCGGTAGTGTATATATTATCGCCAGGCGCCCCAACATCAATAGTGTTGAGTCCCCAAGCAGAAAAATTACGGGAATCATTGAGATCCGTAGCAGTCACAGCAATCATATATTCACTAGGGCAAGCCGTAGGTAAATCTCCTTCTATATCTACATCCCAAGCCGCATTGGCTGTTGCTCCGCAGCTCAAAATGCCATTGACTCCAAGAGAGTCATAAAAAGCACACCACAAAGGCGCATCAGCGGGTTGCCCCTTGTTTATGCCCCAAGAAGAGTTTGTGGCGACCACAAAAGCCCCTTCTGCGCCGTTGGTTTCGTTATATTTTTTCCGAAAGGCAAGGGCATAAGAGTAAGATTCAATCACTTCCGCTTCTTGGGCAGTCCCCCCAACGATGGTCATTAACTTGACGTTCCAGTTGGCTCCGACTCCTTGATTGCCATCATTGCCCGTGGCACCAATCATACCAGCAACAGAAATACCATGTCCACCAATATTGACATTGTTATTACCATTAATGGTATTCCAACCATTGAAGTCATCCACGTATCCATTGCCATCGTCATCAATGCCATTGTCAGGGATTTCGGCATAATTATGCCAGATATTTGCTTGTAAATCGGGATGATCCAATTGAGTGCCATCATCTATAATAGCAACCACAATCGTGTCTCCATTTGCCGTAAGGCCACCAGTAGTTACATCCCAAGCTTGCTCTGCGGCTATATTCTGCCACTGCCACTGAGTGCCGTATAGTGGGTCATTGGGAGTCGTCCTGCTATAGACCCGATGGTTGACTTGAGCGACCGCCACTTCTCGCTTGCGCAAAAGTAAATTACTGACTTCCCTTGCGGAAATATCGCCGCCATAAGTTATCTTCCAGATGTTCATGTACGGAGCGATTAAACGTTTGGACTTTAGGGGCATTGGACGCTTAGTCGTCATATCCAATCTTTTCCAAAATACATCCACATCGGTATTGGGTTCAAATCGGACTAGAACTTGATTGGGTAGAAAATTAGCTTCTTGGGCATAAGTAGGGGCCGAAAAAAGAATAACCAAGGCAAATAAGAAAAATCTCATTGATTTTGTTTTTGAGAAGGCGACAAAATTAGATTAGGGTCAAAAGTAATATTTTCTAGACAAAATGAACTAAAAATGACCATAAATGCCTGAAAATTGACCGAATTTGTACTGAAAATGAAAAAAAAAAGCTTTTTTTTATACAATTTAGCCAAAATTGTAATTACTTTGTACTGATATTCGTTTTTGTGCAGATTTGAGTATTGATTTTAATATTCAATTAATTGTAAACGAACAAACTAACTCAATGAGAAAAATAATCGCCACCCTTTTTGTCCTTGGTTTTGCTAGTGTGAGCTTTGGACAATCCCTTTTAGAGAAAGCAGACAAACAGTTTGAGCTCAAAGCCTATCAACAAGCCGAGATTTCTTACCGAAAAATCTTAGCGGATGATGCCAAAAATGTAGCGGCTACCGCACACTTGGCTGACTGTTACTATTATACCAATGATATGAAACAGGCTTTGTCTTGGTATAAAAAAGCCATTAATATGCCTGAAGTTGACCCTAGTGCTATCCTGCGCTATGGAAAAGCTTATATGCGTAGTGGAGACTATTCTAATGCAGAAAAAATCTTTAAGGCTTACGCAAAAATAGACGCAAAAGTCGGACAGCATTATGCCGATTATGCACGCCTTGCGGCCGAAACAGCCACTTTACCGCCGTTTTACCACGTAAAATGGGAGTACTTAAATACCAATAAGGCAGATTTTGGACCGACATTCCTAGGTAATAAGGTCGTTTATTCTTCGGCTAGAACCGATATTAAACGTAAGTTTAACACCAAAGAAAGAAAAAATTGGGAAGGAAAGTCCTATAATCAGTTGTTTATCACCGCAAAAGATAAGAAAGGATACCTTCAAAAACCTAAGCTCTTGACCAATGACCTAGCCTTTAACTATAATGAAGGCCCTGTCGCTTATAGCGGTAATACCAACAAGCAAGTAGTCATTACTAAGAATCAATTCATCAATGGACATACCTTGGAATCTAACTTGACAGGGGATATGACCCTATTAGAAGCCAATTATCTAGTCTCTGGAAGTTGGGGTCATGCCAAAGCGATGTCTATTAATCATGCAGAGTCTAGTTCTGGTTTTCCGAGTTTTTCGGCAGATGGCAAGACGTTGTATTTCTCTTCTAATCGTCCAGGTGGGCAAGGTGGATATGACATTTACGTAAGTCACTTTATTAACGATAAATGGACAGCTCCTACCAACTTAGGCGCACCCATCAATACGCCTGGTGATGAGATTACCCCTTTCTTTGAAGGGAATAACTTGTTTTTTAGCTCCAACTGGCTGCCAGGTTTAGGTGGTTTTGACTTGTATCGTGCCGAACAAGGCAGCATGGGTACGGATGATGACTGGTTAAAAGTTTTTCACTTAGGTACAGGTGTCAACTCTTCCTATGATGATTATGGATTTATTTTCGATAATTCAAAAAACATCGGTTATTTTACTTCTAATCGTCGGGGCGTCAAGTCGGGGGACGATATTTATAAGATTACCAAAGTAAGTGACAAAATTGAGATTGTCGTACTAAATGCTTCCGATAACAATCCATTGAATGGGGCAACCATTGATTTTTCTGAATGTGGCGAAGGTAAATTAAAGACCAATGCGAAAGGAAAATCAGTCTTTCAAGCACTTGCAGGGCTTAACTGTGATGCGACCATCAGAAAACCAGGTTATAAATCACAAAAACTAAAAGTAGCTTCTTCTGGAAAGATGGATGCTAAAACCTTTATTGTTAAGTTAGTACAATCCGATGAAGAATATATCGGAAAGGTGGTTAATAATGACGATAATGCAGGCATGGAACAAGTATTAGTTACGGCGATTCCTTCTAAGGGAGATGCTTTTAAGACTTTTACTAACAATGTAGGGGAGTTTACGCTTCCGCTAAAAAGCAAAGAGTCTTACACGGTGGTATATTCAAAAGCGGGATTCTCCGATATAACCAAAAATGTCAAAACTGGAGATGGTAAAAACCGCACCATTTTGGGGATTCAAGCCATGGTCAATGCTTATTCAGCAGACGAAGCTTTTGCCGCCAAAGGACTAGGTAAAGCCGTTAAGACATCCGACAAAGCCGTTAAGACCACCGCCAAAGGAGTGGGTGAAAAAATTGAAAAAAAGAATGCCGAAGTAGAAGCCGCTAAAAAAGCGGAAGCTGATGCCGTAGCCGCCAAGAAAAAAGCAGAAGCCGATGCTAAAGCACTTGCCGAAATCAAAGAAGCTGCATCGAAGGCCGAAAAAGCAAGGGTAGCTGCCGAAAAAGCGGCTTCCGAAGCCAAAGAAGAAATTAAGAAACTTGCCGCCAAAGACGCAGCCAATAAGGCGAAGTCTGAGCTTACGCAAAAATATGCGGTTCAAGTAGCTGCCTACGAGATTGATGGCAAGTCCATTAATATGTCGGAGTACAAAAATCTCTTTAATGAAGGAAATGTATATTCAAGACCTTCTGGTAAGCACATCAAAATTCGTGTAGGGGTCTATAATTCTAAAGCAGAAGCAGCTAAGCATCTAAAGAAAATTAAGAAAGCAGGTTTTAAGCAAGCTTTTATCACTAAAGAATACTTAGAGCCTACCAAAGCGGATAAGTCGCTCATGGTGAATAAAACAATCGAAAAATCAGTCCCTGCCGAAAAGGTAGTAATTGCGCCCAAAGTAACCCCTAAGAAGAAAGCGGTAAAGAAAAAGGCGCCTGTGAAGAAAAAAGCACCATCCAAGAAAAAAACCACCAAAAAGACCCATAGACAATACTATGTCCAATTGGCCGCGTACAAAAATGTCAAATACTTCCCTAGAGCCAAGGTGGCGCCTTTAGGCAAAATCGTCAATACCAAAAATAGTAAATATACGACCATGTATGTTACAGGCTTTGACTCTCTTGAAGAAGCGATTGATGCCCGCAATAAAGCCCTTAAAATTGGCTTTAAGCGACCTTATATCGTGTATAAGCGCAATGGCAGGTTTGTTCGGATGAAGTTCTAGTAAAACGGGCTTTATCCCGTTAAAACCGCTAGTAAGACGGGCTTTAGCCCGTTAAGTAAAATGGGTTAAAGCCAGTTAAAGCGTGAATAGGCTCCGTTCTGTTTCCAAAAAGCTTGATAGATTTCCGTCTATCAAGCTTTTTCTTTTGGGAAAACAAAGTTATTTTTATATCTTTGGGCTAAGATACAAGTTGCTCATTAGGCAACTTATTTAAAAAAGCAACTATTTAGGTAGGGCTGATTTTTGCCATAGAATGCCCATTTTCTGCTTAAAATAGGGGCACCTAAACAGTTACAAATAAAAAAAGCACCTAGCCTAGCGACTAGATGCCTTCCATCCTGTTCATGTGATTATAATTGTCCGTCCCTAAAACGGTGCTAGTTAGTTGTTATATGTTATAACATTATAAATACTAACAATAATCATGCAAAAGATATATCAAAGTGCTTGATTCTCTTCTGGTTAGGTGCTCAAGTTTCTGTACAGTGGTATAGTGGCATATTGGCCATAATGCATTTGCTTATCTCCTTTGGCGCTGGCTGAAGGTAAGGGGCTAAGTAAGGGGCAAGGGTTTGTAAAATCTTGCCTTAGGTTTTTTCGGCAACGAACGACAACTCAAAGTAAAGCAACCTTATATCAAAGATAAGCATGAGTCACGACAAAAGGCTATGTCGTAAGTAACGATGGGGCTTTTTAAGGTATTAGGAGCTGTCCTTCTTGGGCACAATTAGTGTAGGCTACTTCTCAATATCCATAGGCTTTTTAGGTGCTAGTGGGGTTTAGATGAGTTAATTGTTGGGGAATTTGAAATTATCAAAAGGTTGTTGTAATTTTGGGCGTGTTCCTAAAAAATCATTCTATGAAGTTCTATGCTTACACCTTTTTAGTCATTTTTTTATTATTGAGTCGCATCACCTATGGACAAAGTGATACTATAAAATCTATTGAATTTTTTACGCAAGTCATCCAAGAAGACTGTACATCGTCTCCCTTTTTAATTAAAAGAGAAACTTATAATGGTGATTTTAAGTCTATTGTGACGGAGATTTATACGAAGGATTGTTTTCTGCTTGCGCAAAGAAGAGTTTATGATGGGCAAGGGCTGATGACCGAACGCCTAGATTATGGCGCCCAAAAGGGCAAGCGAGTCTATACAGGCAAAACTCGATATTATTATGACGATGCCCAAAACTTGACTCGAACGGTTACTATGAATCGGAATTATGATGTCGTAGGCCGTATGCACTTTCATTATAACAAGAGAAATGAGAAGACGGGAACTTGGTCGCATTTGCATACAAAAAGTAACTCATTACTCAAAAAATTGGATGATTTCTGGTTTTTGTCGATCGTACCATCAAGGTCTAGGTTTAAGTATAAATATTTTTCAGATCGAATAGAAATTCTGGAAACTGATAAAAAGCCTAAGCAAAAATTTTTGTGGGTCAAAAATTTGGAAGGGCAGGTGATAGATTTGTTCCGTATCGAAAATAAACGACGTCGGAGAATGCTTAAAGTAACCTATAATCCCCAAGGTCAAAAGGAGACGGCTACTTTTTATGCACTAAGTGATAACTCATTGGTTATCAGCATTACAGGACGCCTGAAACTCCAAGCAGGAGACCAACTCATGATTGAAACCATCTATGGGGAAAACGGACGCATAGACGCTTATAAGCAATATCTAAATGGGGAATTGACGGGGATGCAGAACTTGATATATTTGTACTAAACTCTGGGGTGGTGGGTGGGTTAAGGCAAAACTGCAAAGTACTGCCGCCCGAGACATACGGTTGCTTAAACCTTGACTTACTTACGCACTGACCACGGAATTAGTATCAACAGAGTACGCCATCGGAGTACGCATAGTGTGACCAAAGACCAACAGCGACGCAGGAGCGCCCCAAGACCAACAGCGACCATAGGGAGCGCCCCCCAAAATCAATAACTCAGCCGTTCCATCCGTCCAACTTCCAGCGTCAAAAAGCCAAATTCATCTGCCACCTTGCCTTCCAGCAAATAAATACCTTTTCCCCGAAAGGGGCTACGACTCAAAGAAGGAGAAAAGTGAACGGAATCAAAAAAGACCCCATCTTCATCATACCAAGTCCCAAAACTCATGAGCTTGCCTTTGGAAGTCCGCAATCGCTTCTGTGCCACATAATAACCTAGTATTTTGACGTATCTTCCGATAAATTGGGAAAAATCATCCACCCTAAATGGACGTGCAGCTTGCACCTTTTTTGCGGAATCGTTTAATAAGTCAAAAGGGGAGCATAGTGGGAAACCCAATAATTCTATCTCTGTAAGTGCTTGCTCTTGCGGTTCTTGCGTCAATTCGGGCAATTCAAATGTCTCCGCTGTGGACTCAAAAAGCAATCCCGTACCCGATAAATGCCCATCAGGAAGCACCCCGTTTTTTTGCCACATCAATTCATATTTGCCGACTTCCGTAAAACGAAATGCACCGATACGAATCAAAATATCCAATTGTGTCGTCGAAACATCAATGCGATTGGTAAAATCTTCGAGATTTTGGTAAGAGCCATTTTGGAGTCGCTCTCGGACAATATTTTGCGCAAGCTGACGCTCCAATTGCTGCACATGAATAAAACCCACATAAATCTCTTGGTCATAAATCGTCGTCAAATAAAGGCTGTTATTGACGCAAGGTGGATGGATATTACCACCGTGTATTCGGGCTTCATGAAAATAGTATTCTGTCCGATAGAATCCACCAAAATTATTAATGACCGCCACCATAAACTCCAAGGGGAAATAGGTCTTGAGATAGAGACTTTGCATGGATTCCACGGCATAGCTGGCCGAGTGCGCCTTGCTAAACGAATAGCCACTAAAACTCTCGATTTGGCGCCAGACTTCTTCCGCTAATTTCTTGGGATGACCCCGCTCTTCGCAGTTCGCATAATACTTTTTGCGCAAGCGCTCGAAGGTGTCCTGAGAATGCTTTTTGCCAGACATAATTCGGCGCAAGACATCGGATTCATTTAAGTCCAATCCTGCAAAATAATGGACAATTTTAATCACATCTTCCTGATACACCATGATGCCATAAGTCTCCGCAAGATGCTCCGCAAAAACGGGATGCAAATACTCAAAACTATTGGGTGCATGATGCCGCTCGATGTAGGCTTTCATCATGCCCGATTTGGCGACGCCTGGGCGGATGATGGAGCTGGCGGCAACCAGTTGGAGATAGGTGTCGCACTTTAATTTGGTGAGTAGCCCACGCATCGCAGGAGACTCCACATAGAAGCAACCAAGCGCCTGTCCGGAGCGCATTTGGGCGGCTACATTTTTATCTTTTTTAATCGCTCTAATATCGTGAATATCAATGGATTGACCTTTGTTGATGCGAATATAATCTACCGTGTTTTTGATATGTCCAAGTCCCCGTTGGCTGAGTATGTCGAATTTGTGCAAACCCATTTTTTCCGCCCCATACATATCAAAATGCGTAATCGGAAACCCCTTGGGCATCATCTGCAAAGCCGTAAATTCAGTGATGGGTTTTTCGGTGATAAGGATGCCGCCTGCATGGATGGACAGATGATTGGGGAAGCCTTCCAGCATCTTTCCAAAGTGTCGAATATGTACGCCATAGGGGTGGTGTTTGTCGGTCTGATTGGGGTAGTCAATCATCACATCAATCTCGTCTTTGGGTAGCCCAAAAGCTTTGCCTAATTCTCGGGTAATCGACCGATTTTTGAAGGTGCTATAAGTCGCCAAAAGCGCGGTGTGCTCCCGACCATATCGCTTAAAAATATAGTCCACCACATCATCCCGCTCACTCCAAGAAAAATCAATGTCAAAGTCTGGCGGTGATGTCCGATACGGATTGATGAATCGCTCAAAATACAAGTCCAAATCTACGGGATCCACATCGGTAATTTCCAAACAATACGCCACAATAGAATTGGCGCCACTCCCACGTCCCACATGGTGATAGCCTGCACCCCGTGCATACCGAATAATGTCCCACGTAATCAAAAAATAAGCCCCAAAATCCAATTCCCGAATGACCTTTAATTCTTTCTCAATACGCTGGACGGCATCACGTGGAATCTGCTCTTCGGGGGCGTCCGTATAGCGTTTTTTGGCTCCTTCAAAAGCCAATTTGGCGAGTAGTTTATGGTCATCGACTTTGGCGCCTGTAAATGTTTGGCGATTATTATCGAGTGTCGAAGGGATGGAGATGCTACATTGGGCGATAATTTTTTTTGTATTTTCGATGATGAAGGGATAGGCATGATACGCTTGCGCAAAAAAGGCTTCATCTCTAAATATTTCGGTAGGTTGTGCTATATCTTTGGGTTGTAGTTTGGTGACCAAGGTATTCAAGTCAATGGCTCGAAGCAATTTGTGCATACGGAATGCGGTCGCTGATGTGTTGCTTGGAGCATCCGCCGACCCAAAAGTAACGGTATTGAGCACCACCAATTTATCAGGATATTGGAGTAGGGGAGAGCGAAAGAGTCGATTGGTGGCATCGGGGCGAATC
The DNA here is from genome assembly GCA_964438645.1 of uncultured Saprospiraceae bacterium. GTDB lineage: Bacteria > Bacteroidota > Bacteroidia > Chitinophagales > Saprospiraceae > HyVt-613. Next base: position 11,520 of record CAYTLX010000025.1, read on the forward strand.
CCAATAAATTCATTTTCTCGAAAGAGCGCCATCGGTTTGACCAAATCAGGATAAATGATGAAAGTATCGGGCATTTTGGGCGCCACATCAGGCAATACTTGTCCATCCAGAGAAGCATTGGTCAAAAGTTGATTGAGTTGGGCAAACCCCTGCTGGTTTTTGGCGATTCCAACAAAAAGCAGTCGATTCTCCTTGCGGAATTCGATTCCGACCATTGGCTTAATCCCTTCTTTTTCGCAAGCCTGAATAAATTCATAAGCGGCCGAAGTATTATTGATGTCGGTGAGTGTCAAGGCTTTAACCCCATTCTTTTTGGCGCAAGCCACCAAATCTTGGGGCGCTAAAACCCCATATCGTAAACTAAAAAAACTGTGCGTGTTTAAATACATGATGCAAATATAAAACAAATTGTTTTAAAATGTGGATATATTTGTAATTATTTGTTTTGTTTGGAAGTAGGCGGTTTTAGGCTAAATATTAGAGAAAAATGTAAATTGAATTGATTTTAGAGAGAATACATATGTTTATTTGTTCACATAAATTATTTTTCATATATTGCCTTTAGAAACATTTAGTTTTGAATAATGTTGATAACTGATTGGTAATCAATGTGTATAAGCATGTAGTTACATTTTAATTAGCTACAGTTATTGATGTAGGGAACAAAAAGAAAACTATATGTGTTATTTTTGAAAACATTAAGCGTAATAGTATGGACAAACTTTCTCTTTACGACCTGCTCTCTATTCTTTTGCCAGGTTCTCTTGTATCACTATTTTTGGTGATGATATTCAATGATTTGGGCTATGACTTAGTAGGATTTGAGCTCAATGATTATTTCTGGTTGACGATTTATTTAAGTTCAGCCTTTTTCTTACGGTCAGCCATCAATATTTTGACACGAAGTATTCTGGGCTTTAAGTTTTATAGAAAGTTCGGACTTTATGCTCCAATTCATGAGTTATTTGAAAAGGCTAGTGC
>CAYTLX010000026.1:0-7723 GCA_964438645.1 uncultured Saprospiraceae bacterium
TATTTTATGCTAATCTTTGACTCTTCGGGTAGCGACTTATTTATTTTTTCAATATCCTTTTGAAAAACTTCGGGCGTACCAATATTAAAGACGTAATTGGGCGCATTGGTATTGAAGGACTTTTTTCGCCCGTTTTTATACTTCTCTTTTTTCAAACTCTGCTCCTTCAAGTAGATGTTAGCATTCTTTAAATTGACTACTTCTACTTTTTCAACATCACCGTCTTTCACCATTTGTGCAAACTCCTTCAACTCAATCGGCTCAGAAGCTGTTTCTGAGAATTGAAAAATTTGAATCGCAACAAACAATAATATAACGATACCATAAATCCAAAAAGGATTGAATTTAGGCGTTTTAGGGATGATTTTTTTATCCTTTTTTTTATTCTCTTTCATGTGTCTCTTTTAGGGACCTGAACTCGGTTGATTGTTTCCACACTTCTATCCAAACAGAAGAAATGTTATATATATTGAAATTTTCTCTTGGTTAACGCCAAAAATGCGGTTTCGTTTTGAGAATTAGATATTTAGACTAATTCTATCGACAAAAGACCCTAAAAAAAGCCCCTTGGGTAAAAATAGGGTATTATAGGTCTTCAATATCCGTTCTTTCGGCATCGCTCCATAGTTCTTCGATGTCATAAAACTCACGTGTCTCTGGGTAGAAAATATGAACAACGGTCTCATAGTAGTCCATACAAATCCACTTACCACGAGACACACCTTCTGTATTATTAGGCCTAAATTGACAGTCTGTTTTTACCTTGCGGGAAATGCTTCCATGTATCGCGCTCACTTGTGTGGTAGAATCCCCTTCACAAATAATAAAATAATTAACAGATGCATCTGGCAAATTTGTTAGGTCAAGTAAAACGATTTTTTTACCTTTGACATCTTGAATGCCTTCAATAATGGCCTGATTGATTTCTTTAATAGTTGGTTTGACTTGGTTGGTGCTCAAATTATGCTGTTTATGACAAAAAATAGTTTACATTTTGCCAACAACCTTGCTGTATCAGCCCAATGCAAATGCAAAAGTAAGGGAAACATCTACAATATGATGATTTTATATTCCGACTACTTCCCCAAAAAAACAATTAAACGATTCAAATTGTTGCCTTCGACCCATGATTTCGCATCTAAGTGGTGTCAATCTGACCTTTTACCACCTGAAGGTAGTATCGTCATCGCCGAAAACCAAACGCATGGCAAGGGCCAAACAGGCAATTCGTGGCAATCAGAAGCTGGGCGCAATTTGACCTTCTCAATGATTTACTATCCTACTTTTCTGACTTTAGACCGACTTTTTGCCCTAAATATGATTACTTCTTTGGCGGTTTGGGAAAGTATCAATCATCTCGATCTCACTAATTTGGCCATCAAGTGGCCTAATGACATTTTGATTAATCACCAAAAAGTTGCGGGGATTCTAATTCGCAACTCCCTTTCGGGAAAAAAATTGGGCTGTTCAATTATTGGAATTGGGCTGAATGTGCACCAACTTGTTTTTCCGCAAGGAATACCCAATGCAACTTCTCTGCAATTGGCCACTAATCGAGTTGTCGAGAAAGACGACATTTTCAACCGCATCATTCATCATTTTGAAGCATACTATATTTCCTTGAAAAATGGGCAGTACGATACCATCAAGCAGCGATATTTGGAACAATTATATAGGAAAGGCCAAGAATCTACTTTTTTCCGTAAGGATGGCGCTCCTTTTCAGGGAAAAATATTGGATGTTCGAGATACGGGACACTTATTGGTGGATATTGAAGGTGATATTGAAGTTTTTGATTTTCAGGAGATTCAATTCACTTCTAGCCGCTAGGAATTACAATTCAACCAATTTGCAAGTCACCCTACGTGTACAAGAAATGAGCATTATATTTGCTATGAAATAATTGATAATGGGATAAGGTATTCCGAAATAAAAAAGGATAAAAAAATGCATGCCATTGATATTTTCAAAAAGCAACTAAAACTCATAGGCAGCGGTAATGAAAAAACCTTTATGATGGAATCATCCGTCAATGGAACAATTATTAAATTTTGAATCAAGGAAGCATGAAAGTAATCATTATAGAAGACGAGTTTAATGCCCAAGCGGCACTCAAGAAAATGCTAAAGCTAATAGATCGCAACATCGAAATAATCGGTGAATACGGACATGTAGATGTTGCCATAAAACAACTGCAAGCTCAAAAGCCCGACTTGGTTTTTATGGATATCCAATTAGAAGATGGTACAGGGTTTGACATTTTAGATGCATTGGAAGAGATTGATTTTAAAATCATATTTACCACGGCTTTTAATCAATTTGCGCTGAATGCTTTTAAGTTTAGTGCAATAGATTATCTTCTAAAGCCTATTGACCCGATAGAGCTACAAGATGCGATAAACCGTACCAAAGACTCTATTGAACTCCACCAAGAGCACAAAAAACTCCTTAAAGTGCTTAAAGAAAATTTAGAAAAGAAGGAGCGTAAGATTGTCCTAAAGACAACGGATCAACGTTTTATCATTCCTGTGGAGAATATCATCCACCTAGAAGCCAATGGAGCCTATACCACTTTCTTTACGACAACCAAAAAAATCATTGTCTCCAAAAATATCAAGTACTACCAAGGGTTGTTGGACGAACGATTTGTGCGTTGCCACCAGTCACACCTTGTCAACATGAAGCATGTAAATGGTTTATACAAAGGTGCTCTAAAGATGAGCAATGAAAAACTTATTCCAATTTCTACTCGAAAGAAGTCTGAAATCCTGCAGCTTATTCAGGATATTTGAGTAGTTAGATTTAGGTTAATATATCGGGGCATCGTGCAGCCCGAGACTCGCAATTTCTTTATCACTGCTCCAACGCCACAGAGCATCCTTCATGAACGCACTAGATTTCTTCATCAAACTCCATATACTCTCCGCCTGCAGGTTTCTTCTCGGGTCTAGGAGTCGTTCGTTTTTTCTTTAGTGGCTTACTATTGTTGGCAGGTTTACGGGTAGAAACAGTAGGAGTGATTACGGGTAAGTAATCATCACTTTCGTCAATGGGGGTAATCGCACTTGTACTATGGCTAGCGATAGAAGATGTCTGGGAGCTCCCAAACTCCTTGTTGAGTACCCGTCGGATTCGTCTTTTTCGATTTTCTTCTCGTGCGAATGCTTTTTTTACGCCTCGCTTATCTGTTCTATAATCAAAATCTTCCGTCGTCCCTTTGATGGTATAGTAGAGATTAAACCAACCTTTTCGTTTGGCATTTTGCGGGGAGAGTCTTGGATTGTGTTTCTTGAATTTATTGGCAATAATTTGACCAGCGTTCACTTTTATATTGTAGCTAATTTTTTGCTCAAAACTATGTTGTCCAGAAACAAGTAAGTTGGCCGCATTGGATTGAATAAACATGGTGGGAATATAAATCTTCCCTTTTTTGATCTCCATCCAGTTTTCAAGCCCCGTAAATTTAATATGCTTTAGGTCTCTCACTTTTACAAATGAAGCAAAATTATCCATCATGGCAAAATTAATCATCTCTCCATTGCGTATTTTCATTTCCGCAAGGACTTTTAATTTTTTATCTTGAAAAATTCCTTTTTTATTCCAATTGGCATCAATAATCATTCTTGAATCTAATCGACCCTTTAAGCTTTTGTAGGTCAAAAATTCTTGCCCAAAATTATTGGATTGTCTAAAGAATTCTCTTACGTCCACGTTTTCTAGAACCAAAAAGGTTTTTAGTGTCGGTTTGTCAATTAAGTAGCCTTCTCCTTCGATACCAAAATCTCCGCCCATGGCTTCTGCATCTCCAGTGATATTGACTTCTACGCCACGGAAAGCCACTTTTCCTTCAAAGTTTTTTCCTTTAATGTCACCATAAGAAAAAGCATCTATATCTGCTTTAAAATCGCCATGTAAATAGGTGGCAAACGACAAATCAATATCTTCTTGCTTGGCGACAGATGCTTCTTTTTTATTTTCTTCGCTCTCTGGTACCAAGACAGCCATAATTCCCTGTAAATCAAGCTCTTTGGCGGAAATATTCAACAAGAAATCCAATTGAGCTTTCTTTGAATTCATAGAGTCTGCAAAGATTACAGGAATAAAATCCTTGACATAACCCGTTAATAAAACTTCTTGACCAATGCCATCAATTTTTATATTTTCTAGCTTCAATTTATTCTCATCAAAAACTAATCTTCCCCGATCCATGATGACTTCTTGCTTGTTGACCAAAAAGCCGGCATCATCCACGATGATCTCTCCATTTGATTTTATTCTATGAACTTTTCTAGGATTAATCATATCACTGTAATATCCTTCTAGATTAAAATCCTTTACTTTTAGCTCCCCTTGTCCTGTGATAGACTTATCTCCGTCGCCTAAAAATCCATATATCATCGAAATCGGTATCGCTCCCTTAAATCCACAATCTATATAAGGTTTATCAAGGTTATTGACTAAAAGGTCTCCACTAAAGCCGTGATCATTTACAAAGCCTTTAATTTTTTTAAGAGTGAGCCTAGATTTTTTTCTGACCGACACAAACTCTCCTTTGAAGGAAAAATCGGTGATTGGATCAACCAGCCTTCCATCATAAAGTTTTCCGTTTTTTAGTCCGAATTGCAATTTTACATCTGGGTTATTTTTGGCCGTAAGGCGTCCTTTTATTTTACCGTCAAGAAAGAATTTTCCCTTGGTTTTGATTCCATCTAACTTTGCTTGTTGCTCTTCTGAAAGTAGTTGAAAAATAGAAGACAATGAGCCATGGTTACTGTCCAACTTTAGATTAAAATCAGTCCCCTTTTTACTAGTATTTACTTTTCCTTTTACTTCAAATTCGCTCTTTGCCAAAAAGAGGTCACAATGCTTGAAGGTATAGCTTCCTTTGTCTAAATCCACCAGAATATCTGCATCGTAGGAGATGTCTGTTCCTGCAAAGTACCTTTCGGCTCCTAGCTCAACAAAAGCCATTTTTATATCTGCGGTACTTTCGACTTTAAACTTAGAAGAAGAAACTAAACCCGAAAAGGTCGCATTATCAATTGTGCCACGAGCCTCCTGCTTGGTTTGCTTATTTTCATAAATAACTTCAATATCTGACAAGTTGGCTTCTTTAATGGAAAGTCCTTTCGACGATGTTTTTTCTGTTTTTGACTCTTTAAAAATATTATAATTTGGGCGGCCTTTTCTATCGTACTGAATCAACAAGGCACCGTCATCTATCAAAATGGATTTCACATCAATATTGCTATCAAACAGGCTAAAAAGACCAAACCGAAAAGCGATTTTTTGGGTCTCTAATAGATTCTCCCCATTGGTGTCTTTTATGACTACATTCTTAAAATTTAGTGATGCATTAGGGAAACCGCTAAACAACTCGATACTAAAATCTTTGACCTCCATTTCTGTGGTTAGCTCTTTTTCGACTTCCGCCAAAACCCTATGACCTATTTGTTTGCTAAACATAAAACCAATGACAACAGATATCACTAGCAGTGCAAGCACCGAAAAGGCAACAATTTTGAAGATTTTTTTGATTGTTTTCATTTTGACAAGGTTATGAAATCACGAAGACCTATATACTCAGAGCACTAAATATAACCTTTTTTTAACGAATGTTTATTTCCATTGTTTTAGAAATATAAAAAAAGACTGATTTTGCGGATGCAAAATCAGTCTTTTTCATTGATTTGTCAAGCTGTGCTAGTTCAAGATACTAATATCTCCTTCAAAAGGAACAATGCGCCCATCAACATACCGAACCTGTATTCGGTAGATATATACGCCCTCCTGAACAGGTTTTCCACGGAAAGTACCATCCCAACCTTCAGAATAATTATTCAACGGAATATTCTTTTTAGAGAATACGTGCTCTCCCCAGCGGTCAAAAATATCAATGGATTCAATTTCTACGACCTTACTGGTATTGCCCATTACTGTAAACTTGTCATTTTGTCCGTCTCCATCATTCGGTGAAAATGCATTCGGAATAAAGATGTCAGGATCCGCCACATGTACGGTTGATTTGGCCCTTGATACACAGCCTAAAGTATCCACAATGGTAATATTGTAAACCGTAGTCACCAATGGCCCGACAGTTTGCTCAAAGCAATTATCGAAACAAGTAAGATTATTTGCGGGATCCCATATAATGGTATCAATCGCATCGGATGGTGTACTAGAGAATACTTCTATTTTCGTACTATCTCCAAGGACAATATCCACATCTTCCCCTACTAATACATCTCCCGCTTTTGGTACAGGGATATTGATTGTTTCCTTATATTCGCAGCCTAAGTCATCCTGTATGATAACATTATAATCACCTGGCTGTAAATTCGCCACAATCGGCATTGTACCAAAGTGCTCTCCATTATCAAAGGAGTAAACAAATGGAGCGGATGAGCCTGCAACACTATCAATAATAATTGCTCCTGCTTTCCCATTACAACCTGGAAGAGAAACCCTAAAGTCTGCTCCAGAAAGTGGCGCCACACTGACGACTTCAACTTCATCTTCTGTTGTACAACCTGTATGCATATCCATGGCGACCATCTTATACATACCCACCTGATCCACTATTGGATTTGGCAAGTCTTCTGATGATACGAAATGTCCATCTAAGGTCGTCCAAACGAAATGAACATTGTTTAGCTGAGCATTTTCCAAATTGCCTAATTGGACTAGAGTTGTATTACAGTCTTGTTTTTGAGCTTCACTCGCATCCGCTGCTGGCGCATCAATATTGGTCGCAACTTCAACATAACTAGTTGACTCACAACCATTTACTGGATTAGTCACAATCGCTTGATAGGTGCCTGGCTCGCTAACGAACACGTTGGCTAAAGTATCCCCACCAACAATCACTCCATCAGTAGTACTCCAAATCACATCATAAGTGCTGTTAAATGTTGCATTGACAGTCACAATACTGTCTGCACAAGTAATCGTATCCAAAGCAAATAGATTTACTTGTGGATAATCGACAGATGCCTGAACAACTACATTGGCGATATTATTACACCCAGTTACATTGTCTGTTACAGTAACAGCATAAGAAGTTGGTTGATTTACCAATGGGTTCGATGTTGTAGCACCACTAACGATACTTGCTGTCGGACTCCAAGAGTAATTGTAATCGCCACTACCACTAGTCACGGTCGCTTCAATATATACCTGTTGAATAGCACAAGTGATTTCCTGATTAGAAGCCATTGTTATCGCTGGTGGCGTTGTGTTTTCGATGACCGTTGCTTGAGCCGAAGTAGTACAACCATTGTTAATATCTGTCACCACCAAATCGTATTGACCACCTGCACAAACAGTAGGCTGCAATGTATTACCACCGTTTTGGATATTACCATTTGTGGTGGTCCACAAATAAAGACTACCCGCACTTGACCCTGTCGCATCTAATTGAATGCACTGATTAGAGCAAGTCACTTCTTGGGTTACGGCAGCAATTACGGCCACTGGCGTAACGGTATCATATACTACGGTCGTATTTGCGACAGCAGAGCAACCATTTAAAGAATTTGTCACTTCAAGTTGATACTCACCGACTTGGTTTGCTTCCGCTAAAATAGTATTCGTATTACTTCCAAGGATTCCTGTTGTGGTTGTCCATTGATAACTAATATTGTCACCTACATCAGAGCCATTTCCACTTAAGAAAATGGAAGTAGTTGTACAAGTAATTTTGTCAGGCGTCACAATAAAGGCC
>CAYTLX010000026.1:7823-12422 GCA_964438645.1 uncultured Saprospiraceae bacterium
TGCAGGTGAGCCCATGTCGCAAATCTGGTAAGTAAACTCATCTGGCCCTACATAATTTAAGTCAGGTACATAAGTAAAGGAGCCATCCGCATTTAGCGTAAGCGTACCATGCGAGACGCCCAATATTGGGGTCGTATTCACCGTGATACCACCTTCTACATCTGAATCATTATCGGCAACATTGCCAGTCAAAGTAATGTCTTCTGGCGTTGTATAGTTGTCATCTACCGCAACTGGTTTGTCATTTACAGGGGTTACCGTAATAATGACCCAAGCGGTGTCGCACAAAGAAGGCGTTCCATTATTGCACACTTGATATTCAAAACTATCTAAGCCCACATAATTTAGATTTGGGATATAGTTAAAAGTACCGTTCGCATTTAGCGTAAGCGTACCATTAGACACATCTGTCACTGGGGTCGTGCTGTATGTTAATACCCCTCCATCAGGATCACTATCATTGGTACTTATATCATCATTTAATGGCGTGTCTTCCATTGTCGTATAATTATCATCCACGGCAATTGGTGGATCATTTACAGGAGTAATCGTTATATATACCGTTGCGGTATCACATTGAACGGGATCTCCACTATCACACACTTCATATACGAAGCTATCAGCGCCATTATAATCTTGATTCGGTGTGTATATAAATGAACCATCTGCGTTGAGCGTAAGCGTACCATTGGTTACATTTGTCAATGGCGTTGTATTAACTGTTATTCCGACTGTAGGTGTATCATTATCTGTAACATTCGCGGACAAAGGCGTATCTTCCGGAGTAGTATAATTGTCATCTACTGCATTCATCCCTGGAGTTAAAGGGATTACCTTACTCACTACATCACACAAGCAATTAGAGTTAGATGGAACTATCTCAAAGACCAATCCATTAGCAGGATCACAGGCAGTACTTGCGTAAAAATAAAATATTTGCGAAAGCGAATCTCCCGAAAGCAATAAATCGGAGAAGCTACTAGAGAAAATAACAGCTCCTGCATTTCCACTGCCATCTGCACAATAAATGGTGTAATCATAACCCGACGTCGCATCAATTCCAATATTCTTAATATTCAAATTAATACCGTATTTGGTATCCCCTGTTGAAGTAACCATACTCGTCGCCACCGTAGTGTTTTGAATCACTAGGTCGGGCTTAGCAATCACTAAAGAATCAATCTGATGTCCTGTAATAATCTTCGTGGCCGCACATTCTGCGGTACCACAAGTGCCTCCTGTTGAATAAATATAACTTTCAATATCGAAATACTCCATGTCAGAGCAATAGCTATTTCCAGAGATGACATCAAATTGATATTCAATACTATCTTTGTTGCCGACTCCTTGCGGAAAAGCAATCACAAAGTGATCTTGACCGCCGGAAGTATAAGCATATTCAAAGGTCGCACAATTTGAACCTGTACAGTTAAAAGACCCTGTGACAAAATTCAATCCATTCGGTATGGTAATGTCCGCAGAATCGACAATTCCTGTTGTTCCTGCAATGATGGTTGATTGCACATCAATCGTTTGTGTCACTCCGCAATAGCTTAATGTGTCAGGCAAACTGAACTCACTAAATACATAGTACGATGTATTCGCTCCCTTAACGACAATATCGGCACAAGTAACCGTCACACCATTACTAGCGGCGGGCTTATTACAAGGACTTTGTCCAAAAGCTTGAACTTCTATGGTCGATAGATTTAGAAAGGCACAGTTTAATGCTGCATATAAATCTACGGTTGCTATTCTATTTACATCATTACTCTCCAGATAGCTGCCAAGCATTCCAGTAGATGCAATCCCAGAGTGATTTGATAAATCTATCCGAAGCTGATTACCAACAATAGTTACTGGCACAGATTCTCTAACTCCAGAGTTTTTAGGATATTCAATCATCACACTATCCACAGTCATGTTGCTCACATCCACAGGAATTGAAAGTAATAAATAGGGATTCAACAAATTAGCTACTTGCGCACTATTTACTTCCAAGGACAGCTTAAACTGTTCGCAATAAACAATAGAGTCTGGTTGAGAAACAATGTCCACCTGAACTTGTGCTTCTTGTGTATTCAAATGAATATCCATGGTCTGCTGATAGCAGATAGGATCCAAGCTTGCATAGTCTGTTGGATAGGCTAAGCAGTCCCAGCCATTAGAAACAGTTATCGTTTGATCTCCACAGTCGGTAATATTACCATAAATACGCACCATACCGCAACTTGATGAAGCGATGCCCCCTGCTTCTACCCATGTTTTGCCTCCGCCTGTTGTAAAATTAGCCACTTGCACTTCATTACCAGAGTTATCCAAGATAAAGGCTTTACTCACCACGAAGTTGGGATTATTTTCCAGTTGAACCCAGTTATAATCAATGGCCACAGGGCTGGTATTACATATTTGTACATCAATATGCGGCTCATTGCTTACTACGGTTACATTGGGGTGCGGACTATGTAGTTCAAATTGTGGCCTATAATAGGTAAAGGTTGGATGAGCAGTTTTTGATTTTGGTGTAGGATTCACATGGGCAAACTCCTGATAAAACACCGTGTAGGAATAGGTTGTTGTGGCATCAGCTTCACAAGTTCCTATAAATTCTGGCATAAATCTAGGGTAGCCTGTGCCTCGCTGATCGGGATTACGGAAATTAGGTCCAGGAGATAGAATCAAAGAATCTCCCTTAATCGTGTAATTAATTCCGCCATTGGAGTCGCTATACATACCAGCCCAAGATGTATTATAATTAAAATAAGAGACATTCCCCGTAAAATGTGCGCCAGCAGGCATCACGATCACCGTAGAGTCCCATTGCGTCGGATTTCTGTATTCATTGGGAAAAATATCTCCAATATCAGAGAATATATGGAAGAATAATTGCTGTTTAGAAGGAGTGCAGTACCAAGCTTTTACTCCATTTGTTCCATTACTAGTTATTCTATTTGACTTTAGATAATCCACCTGCTCATACAATACCCCACAACTATTTTCGATAGCACCGTTCTTTGCAAAAAACTTACCTGTTATGCTCTTTAGCTTGAAGTATTCACGATAGTCAAAACCATCTGTAAGCAGCATATTTAACTCCAAATTAACCGTATCATTTTCATTGCCTTCTCCATATTTATAAGTAGGTGAGACCAAGCTAGCATAGCTAGACAGGTCAAAAGTTAATTTATAGCTATTCGGGCCAACTACCGTTTTGACAGGTGCAGTAGTCATTGCCCCAGAAAAACTACCTACGGATATATCATTAATCGTAATGGCTCCATCAATAAAATCAAATAGATTTTCGTCACCACCACCCGTCTTTGTTTCATAGGCAATCTCAAAATATAAATTTTGTACCATAGAGTCTTGAATAACACCCATAGCATCAACTTGCATCGTATCTTTAGCCATATATTTGTCTAAAGCATAAGTGTCATCAAGTACTACCTTCGTCGTCTTGTCTTTATCCGTCCAACCTGCTACGGTTCGGTGCGTATCAAATTCTTTTATGGATGGCCCCTTGCAAACAGTCGGACATAAATTCTGAATCTCCACGCTTCCGCAATGAATGTCTGCATCCCAACAAGTACAATGATAATGCGTTTTGTAGGAAATCGTAAACTTCTCGGGCCCCGAGTAACTGGCGCAATCAAAGGTCAGTGGAAAATTATAATACTTAAACTGGTACCCAGACTGAGTATAGGTTATCGTATTCCCTGTCTGAGAAAAAGCCGCTGGTGCGCTGGCTTGTAGATTCACGCCATTGGGCACAGTAATCTCTATGCTCCAAACGACATTGGCTCCCGTGTACATATCTTCTCCATTGCATCGAGGATATCCCAGTGTAGTCCAGCCACCGCGATAGAAGTGTGGTTTTATACCAAAAGTAAAATCTTCACCATCACTCACTCCATTGGGCTGATTTGTAACAGTTTCATTTAGGTAATCACGTATAATATTAGAATATTCAAAATTAATTCTTTCGGTATATTTTTCGTTGGCACATTGATCCTTAAAGAGGACGTCGATATACAGATGTTCCCAACCAATATAATCAAATCTTTTCTCTCCACAATCTGTACGTGGTGTATAATCATAATCAAAACTCACATCAAAGTGCGCCCCAGGAGCTAAATCATCGTAATACCCATCTCCATCAATATCTTCTAAGCCACCTGGACCATCTGGATCTGTTGTAAAATAGTCATATGGAATCCGCAAGCTATGTCCCGAACCACGAGTTGGATATATACTACTTGTCCAATTGGATATTGCGACAGGATTGCCATTGATTCGTATATTACTTAAATGTCTTATATCCCTCCAATCAAAAGCCCAAAACGGATTTTTGCCAAAATCTGACAGAGGGGAATTATTATGCCCTAAGCCCAAGTTGGTATTAATATCTTTAGCCATGGCACCAGGATGTGTGGCTATGTTTTCGACTCTAATGGTGAAGTTTTGCCCACCGCACAAGTCCATATAGTTGTCTCCTGCTATTTTGGTGACAGTTACTTCTGGTGTGGCTCCTTTAAAATTCAACACTCCTGTCTCTGGACTTGAACTTTGGCACAGCTCAGAAAGAGAGCACCCCCAAAA
>CAYTLX010000027.1:0-4457 GCA_964438645.1 uncultured Saprospiraceae bacterium
GGAAAAGCTAATACTCCAAAGCCCCGATTCACATAAAGGAATTGATTAGCTTCTTCATAAAGCCCAGACCAACGCTTATAGACAAATTTTACGGGGCTCCATTTGAGCCAACGAGTATCAATGCCGACTTGAGCGCCATGCGTATGCCCCGATAAGGTCAAATGAATGTGTTGCTCATGAGTAAGCACTTTTTTATCCCAATGGGTAGGATCATGAGAGAGCAAAATTTTGATAGAATCATTCGGGACACCCACCAAGGTCGCATCCAAATCCCCATATTGTGGAAAAGGCGGAACTCCCCAATTCTCGACACCCAACAAATATAAATCGTCCTTTTCAATGGTCAATTTTGCATGCTCATTACGCAAAAGCTTAAACCCCATATCTTCATGAAATTGATACAATAAAGCCTGATTTTCTTCTTTTTGCGCCAGCGAATCCCAATGCTTATACTCTACATAATCATGGTTACCCAAAATAGAGAACTTCCCATATTTCGCTTTCAGCTCCTTAAAGATATCAATAAATGGCTCTATTTCGCGAGCATCCCGATTGACTAAATCTCCTGTAAAAAGAATCAAATCTGGATGTTGGTCATTAATCAGCTTTACGGCTTTTCGTAAAGAAGAAGGGCTATCAATATTGCCTGCATGAACATCCGATAACTGTATGATTTTCAATCTATTAAGACCTTTCGGTAAATCTTTAATCTTTAGCGAAAGCTGCTTCAATTGATATAGATATTTCCCTTTTAATGTCCCATAAATCAAGAAAACAAACGGAATCCCCGCCAAGACAATTCCGCTATTAATGATAAAATTTCGACGGCCTTGTAAAGAAATAGGCTTGCCACCAGAAGACATTTTTGCGAAAGCAAATCCACCAATCCGAAATACATCATCCAACAAGAAAAAGACAACCAGCACAAATTTAGTCACAATCAAAGAAAATGCTACTCCAATCAAAATATTCTGCCACATCATCGTATTGATGAACTGCCCCGACATCTTCTCACGCATGACATTCAGCCCCCAAAAAATCAATAACTCTTCCAAAATAAAGAATAACCACAAGCCATATCTATAAACAGGACGCTGAACCATCGATGCTAGCCCCCAAAAGATATAAATCCCCACTAGAAACTGAATCACCAAAACACTTTGGAAAAAGACGGCTGATCGACGCATTTATTTTTTGTATTTGAAAAAAAGAGAAAAGCATACGCTTTTCTCTTTTTGGTAACTGTTTAGTTGCTTTCTTTTCTAACGTTGCTTTTGGCGTTGTAGCTTTCGCTCTGCTCTCTTCTTCTTTTTTTCCTTTTTAGCGTCCAATTCAGTGACGATTTCGTCTTCCAAAACATCTGTTTTCTTTTCGATATAGGCCATCATCTTAGGAAAATCATTTTGGGAGATACACCGATCTTCTCTATCTGGAAAAATTTTGGAAATTGGAAACTTTCGATTCAATTTAAAATCTATCTCATACATTTCCGCAAGGTGTTGATTTCGGTAAGCAGGAATCTCAACAGGCGTCAACGAATCCCGCTGAAGACTTGGAACAACCCAAGGAATCAACGTAGAATCCGCATTCACATATCGCTTTATCAGTACTTTCTTGCTTGGTAATTTCATATCCCGAGTCCACCAATCCCCTACGACGGCTTCCATCGCATCCAATGTTTTCTCTCTAGTATCTACCGCTTTTAAATCCGTCAACATCTTATCGACTAGACCTGTCATCGCCAATTCAAAAGGTTGTTCGCTATTCAACGCCGACACACCTAGCACAGCCCCTGTCAAATTAGAATATTGATCTTCTGGCGAAAAAGCCGAGTACCTTTCGGGCACAAAAGGAATATATGAAGTCCCAAACCAAGTCCCGATCTCATGCCAAACCGACAAATCATAAGCAATACGCCCCGCCAAACTAGCCGCATCTTGATTGGAAATATCCGCAGGAATCCACAAATTTAAGGTCTTTTTGCCTCCTTCTCGCCCCAAGGTTATCTCTTTATAGTCGCCCTTAGTGGATAAAATCTCATTGTACAAATATCTCGTCCAATCAGCAATATCTCGAAGATGTCCCAAATCAATAAACCCCCCTTTTTCGGTATAAATAATCCCATTGCCTTCATTTTTGCCACCTAGATAGACGTGAGCACCGATTTCACTTAGAGAAGTGACTTCCGTAATTCGCTTAAAAGGAATACCCGAAATCTTTAAATCTGACCCAAAAGCACAGCAAGTACGGATAATTCTTGGGGGCGGATCACTCGGTTTTCTTGCAAAAGGTAGCACCGAACCGTTTCCATTCGGAAAAATCAGTAGGATGAGCAGAACTATGACTATAAAAGAAAATTTAACTTTCATTGGGTTATTTTTTGGGTAAATTTAAGGTTATTTTTACAGACAATTACTAACGCCGTATTTTTTTATTAATTTCATGCGCCCAAACAAGAAAAATACCCTATTTTACCACTAATTAAAGAATATGCCACATTTTTAATCCTTAAAGCAGCATTTTAGCGAAAGCAGGTATTTAGATAGGTATAGCGATAAACCACTTAAAACCAAAATTGGACAAAAACGATATCATAAAAGGATGTATCCAAAACGACCCAAACAGTCAATGCGCTCTTTTTGAAGCTTACGCAAAAAAGATGATGACACTGTGTCTTAGATACAGCAATTTTCAAAAACAAGATGCCGAAGACGTACTCCAAGAAGGTTTTATCCGCATTTTTGACAAAATTCATCTCTACAAAGACTTTGGCTCGTTTGAAGGTTGGATGAAACGAATATTTATCAATATTGCGATTCGTCGAAACCAAAACACCCAAAAAAAAATGCACATCTCGAACCATCTTGATGAAAATTCATCTGCGATTCAAGTTCCTGTAGTGCTAAATAATTTGTCCGTTGAAGAAATTTTGGACGTCATTGCTGATTTACCGCAAGGCTATCGCATGGTCTTTAATCTTTATATCATTGATGGGTATTCACACAATGAAATCGCTCAAATCCTTGACATTAAGCCCGCTACTTCTCGGTCTCAACTAACCAAAGCCAAGCATCTGCTTAAAGAATTGCTTGCGAAGCAACTTGACTCAATCACCACAAACACTAATATTTTACCCATCTAGACGATTAATCATGGAAAACCTTAGAAAAAGAATCAATAACTACGAATCTCCAATAAGCCCAAACTTATTCGATAAGATTATGGACAAACGAAATAAGAAAAAGCGCAAGCCTTTTGCTGGATTTTGGTTGATTGCGACGGGCTGTGTATTCCTTTTTGGCGCAAGCTACTTTGTTTTCAAGGATACGCCCCATAACACCAACACCGTGCAGGATACCGTGGTGACGACACGCACAAAACAAAAAACGGAAAGTAATTTCCATAGAATCATCCCTTCAAAAAAACAATCAAACCATACCCAAAAAATCAATCAGCCCAACACTAAAAATCAAATTTCTACGGCAATTACCCCATCTCCTACCCGTCCCGCCCAACACACTCCTAAAACGATTGTCATTAATCGGAGCGCAATTCATCAAAGCGTCCATGCTCCTGCCCCATCTGCCATCAACACGCCCAAGAATAATAGCCTATTTGCGGTGTCTCTTCCTTTGCCGACCTTATTACCGACCGCATTATTAGCCAGTCAACCGAAGATAACTGTCCCAAATAACGATTGTTATGCATTCACTGGTCGAAATAGAAACGGAAACAGTACACTTTTTGTCGATGCCTTAGGCTCACCAGATTATGTAAAAAGAAACATCACGGCTAAGTCTGCGGAGTTTGCGACCTATAAAAAAAATAGAATTGAGACAGAAAACTACGAATTTTCTTATTCGGCTCAATTAGGTATTGGACTCGAAACAGGTGCAGGCATTGTCATCAGATCTGGTCTCAATTACAGTCAGTATGAGAGCCGCTTTCGCAAATCAGACCCTGATTTTAAGAAAGTGACTATTGAGCAAATATTTGACAATAATGGCAACCACATAAGGAGTGACACTATTACCACTTATGGTACTTTAGATATTCAGCATTACAATACACACAAGTATATGGGCATTCCTTTGACTTTGGGTTATACAACATCTGGAAGAAAATTAGATATTGGTATCCATATCGGTGCTCAATTTAACATCCAAACCACTTCCACTGGCCGTTTCTTGGCAGCCAACTTACAAACCACTGATTTTGCCAATGCCGTAAATGAAAATAAATCCGCCTATAAAACAAAATTAGGCATTCAAGGAATTGCCAATGTGACATTGGCTTATGAATTGGGCGACCATTTTGATATCATATTGGCGCCACATGTCAAGTTTTCGCCCAAAACCATCACCCAAACTGATTATTCTTTGGACGAAAAGCTAACGACTACTGGACTTTGGATTGGGGGGCGGATTCGGTTTTGATGCGTGCCACCAGCAACCAGC
>CAYTLX010000027.1:4557-5765 GCA_964438645.1 uncultured Saprospiraceae bacterium
TTCTTTAACAACAAGCAAATTCGTGCCACCAGCAACCAGCAACCAGCATCCAGTAACCAGCCACCAGCCACATTAGAGTAAGTTTTAATTCTTCAACAACGAAGCAAATTCGTGCAACCAGCATCCAATCACCCCTTATTCACCCCAATCACCCGCATCACACTATCTCCCTTAGCTAAAGAAAGGCGCACGATACAATCCGTAACTGCGGTCAAATCATGGGGCACATTCGGGCCCAGAGCCAAAATATCCCCCTTTTCGATGTGATATATCTTGCCATTCACGCCAAAATCTAATTTACCTTCAAAAATTTCGACGGTAATCGGAAAGCTGGTCTTGTGCTCTTTCATCATTTGACCCGCCTTGAAGGCAATGCGAATCTCTTTGGTAAACTCGCTTTCAAAAAGGACAGAAATAGCAGGGCGTTCGTCCTTGTATTCTAAATTTCTTAATAAAGATGACTGCTTCATTTTCTTTTTTGCCCAAAAGTAAAAGAAATTAGTCAATTGGCAAGCCATCCTAGACAATTATAGCCAAATGCTAATCAAAGTCATTAATTTAAGTTTTGGTACTTAAGCCTAACGGTATTGGGATAGATTGGCTTTATGCATGCTTAATTTTTTTTGGGGGGGGGGTACGGGTCAAGGGTTTTCAAAAAGTTGGCTCTTTCTATAAAAAATAACTCCAACCCTATTCAAGATGCCGAAACTTGAGTCAGTTGAGCTTACTCCGAAAACTCGTTGTAGTCTATAGTTAAGGAATGATTTATTTGGTTCAATTGTGCAATTGATTAGCAGTCCCTGTTTTTTTAAGCCTTTACCAAATTCGCCCCCGCCAGTAGCCGCCAGCGGGGGATATACACGCAGGACATCGTCACATACACTCAAAACGCACACTCCCGTATTAACTGCAACCGCCACGCTAAATAACAATCTTGCACGCTCTCTAACGCCCACACTGAACGATCGTGCAAGATTGTTATTCGATATGGCCTGCTAGAATGTACGTTTTGAGTCTATGCGGGTATGTCGTGAGTGTATGTCGTGCGGGTATGTCGCAGAACGCACGTGTATGTGCCCCGCTGGCGGGGCCAAATTTGGTAAAGACCCCAAAAAAACGGAACCAGCGTCACTCAAATTTGGGGGTGGACAAGCGCAATTGAACAAAATCACCATGGTTTAAGAAACCACCCGTTTTGATCTACTCCA
>CAYTLX010000027.1:5865-7446 GCA_964438645.1 uncultured Saprospiraceae bacterium
AAACCGAACAAAAATTCCCATTCAGCTTCAACATTGCCCTAAACTCCATGATTATTTGTAACTTGCCCCTTCATTTCTGCAGGATGACTTGCCAACCAATTTATTCTGTGATTGTAACTATTTAGTTACCTGTGATTTAAACCAACCCAAGATGAGAAAAATAATCCTAGCAGCACTATGTATTTGGTCTATTTCTGCTTTCGCAAATAATCATTTTGCGCAAGCGAACGACACCATCCCCACCAAAATCTATGGTGGACTAAAAATGCGAAATTTGACACCCGCTTTTGTGTCTGGACGAATCGCAGACTTTGCCGTAAACCCCAATAACCACAGCGAATACTACGTAGCGGCAGCCGCAGGAAACATCTGGAAAACAACCAATAACGGTACTACTTTTAAGCCCGTTTTTGAAAAATATGGCGCCTACTCCATCGGCTGCCTAAAAATGGATCCGCAAAATACCAATGTCGTTTGGGCAGGTACCGGAGAAAATAACCACCAACGAGCCATCGGCTACGGGAATGGCGTCTATAAAACCACCGATGGCGGTAAATCTTGGAAAAATATGGGGCTCAAAGATTCTCGCCAAATCGGTATGATTGCCATTCATCCGAACCAATCCAATACGGTTTTTGTCGCTGCGGAAGGCTCCATTTGGGCGGATGGCGGAGAGCGCGGTCTATATAAAACAACAGATGGCGGCAAGTCTTGGAAAAAAGTACTCGAAATTAGTGAACATCCAATAGAGCGCCATAGAGCCAATTCACGAATTGGCTCCCATACAGGCGTAAACAACGTCATCATTGACCCCAATAATCCCGATATTGTCTATGCTACTTCCGAGCAACGAAGACGCCATGTCAATATACGTATTGGGGGCGGTCCCGAGTCTGCCATCTATAAATCAACGGATGGCGGCGAGACTTTTCACAAAATCATGAAAGGACTACCCAAAGTGGATATTGGCGGCATTGGAATTGCAGTCAATGACCAATATATTTACGCTATCGTTGAAGCAGCATTGGGCAAAAGTGGGTTCTTTCGCTCTAGCGACCAAGGAGAATCTTGGCAAAAGATGTCCAACCATAGCGCTAGCGGACAGTATTACAATGAAATATATTGTGATCCACAAAATATCAACAAAGTCTATTCGACAGAGACTTATTCGCAATATACCATTGATGGGGGAAAAACATGGAAAAATATGGGGCGTAATAAGCGGCACGTAGATGACCACGCATTTTGGATAGACCCTGATAACACCCAACACTACCTAATTGGTGGCGATGGGGGCATCTATGAAACCTTTGATTTTGGTGCTCATTTTATCCACAAAAGCAATCTACCCATTACTCAATTTTATCGAGTAGCGGTGGACAACTCCTATCCTTTTTACTGGGTTTATGGGGGAACACAAGACAACAGTAGCCTAGGCGCACCTTCACAAACCCTTTATACTGATGGAGTTACGCGTGGCGAATGGGTCGTTCCGCAAGGTGGAGATGGATTTTGGCAGGCCATTGACCCGACCGACCCAAATATCGTCTATTCAGAATATCAATATGGTAATATCTTCCG
>CAYTLX010000027.1:7546-12013 GCA_964438645.1 uncultured Saprospiraceae bacterium
GGCGTCCCAGCCCATACTTATGTCAGTGACATCCGATGTTCCAAACACGATAAAGCAACGGTATTTGCGTCTTTCGATAATCGTAAAAGAGACGACTTTAAGCCATATATTTTGATGAGTACCGACAAAGGACGTACTTGGAAGTCCATTGCTGGAAATCTTCCCAAAAATGGTACTGTGCACACCATTGAGCAAGATTTTATCAACCCTAATTTATTGTTTGTAGGTACTGAATTTGGCGTCTTCTTCTCTGTTGACACAGGCAAAAATTGGATTCAATTAAAATCGGGAATGCCCACTGTTGCAGTCAAAGACATGGTTATTCAGGAGCGGGAAGGTGATTTGGTGATGGCTACTTTTGGGCGTGGATTTTATATTTTGGATAATTATAGCCCCTTGCGGGAAATCAATGAGCAGCTTACGCAAAAAGATGCCTATCTTTTTCCTGTAAAGGATGCCCTAAAATACATACAAAAAAGACGGGGCGGATATGGTTTTGGCTCGACCGTTTATAAGGCAAAAAATGCGCCTTTTGGTGCCACCTTCACTTACTATATCAAAGAAATGCCCAAGACGCTTGCGCAAATGCGACACGAAAAAGAGAAGGAATTAATTAAAAATAAACAGCCAATTCCGCTACCTTCCATTGCCGATTTACAAAAAGAAAAAGATGAAGTAAAACCCTATCTCATCTTTTCTATTACGGATAAAAATGGAAAAGAAATAAAGAAAATAAACACTAAATTAGGCAAAGGCATCCAACGACTTTCTTGGAATCTAAAAACACCCTACAAGTCCCCTATCCTTGCCCCTAAAGATAAGTTTGACCCACTACACAAGAATCAAGATTGGGCAATGGTGACCGCAGGGGACTACTTCGTGACCATCTATCAAGTCGTCCGAAATAAAACAACCCAACTAACGGAGCCGACTCCATTTAAGATCATACCCTTTGATAATCAGACACTTAAGAATAAAAATCCCAAAGATTTATATTCTTTCCTAGACAAAGTTAATCGCTTAGGCAGAAAATTACATGGCACGCAACGTTTCTCCCAAGAGCTATTAGACCGCATCACAAATATCAAACAAGCCATCACGGAAACACCTAATTGTCCGCCGACACTCCTTCAAAATGCCATTGCCATTGAGCAAGAAATCAAAGATGTTCAATTTGCCATGCGCGGAGAACGCCCCAAGGCCAGTTATGAAGAAGTAACTCCCGCCATACCACCACTAAACACCAGATATAGCGCCCTACGTTGGATACATGAAAGCTCATCAGCTCCTGTCACTCAAACAGAAATTGACCTATACCAAATTTTGCAAGATGCATTACCCCCTTTGACACAAAAACTAAAAACAATTCATAATACTAAACTCCCCCAATTAGAAACTTTGTTGGACAAATATGGCGTGGGATGGACGCCTGGCCGTGTACCTGAGTAAAGGAGTACAAGTTTCGGTACATCGGTTTAACGGCAAAATGGTATAACGATAACGTCTATCTTAATGAGTGCTACCGCAGCGACATTCGCTCAAAGAGTACTCCTTTACGGCCCCCTACCATCCAGGAGAAAAATTAATCCCAAAACCTTTGGGGACATCTTTCAAATCTCCGCCGATGGGGTAAGCATAAAAAGGTTCAATAATCAAGGCGCCAAAGAGATTTACCCGCAAGGAGACACCCCCACTCATCAGCATCAACGGATCCAAGTTGGCATCCTTATAGTCTTGCCCAAATTGCTCTTTGTTAAAATAAGCGACGCCGCTATCAAAAAATAAATTCAAATCGGTCATCAAGTACTTTGAAGATATCAGTGCTAACCGTTTAGGCCCCGTAAAAGGCAACCGAATTTCGGCATTGGCAACAATAATTTTGCTGCCGACTGTCCGATACAAAGTACTTCGATTCAAATTATAAAAACCCCGTATCAACACGGGATTACCTAAGTAAATTGGATACAAACGCTCATGATCTCGCCCATATCTACCAAAATGCATTCCCCGAAAAGCAAAAGTCACGGGTTTGGCTCGCAAGTAATAACGCCCATCTAAGGTCAAGTTGGCAAATTGATAAGCCCCCATGGTTTGTTCGATTCCCAAACGATAACGATAACCTTTCAAAGGAGCAGTAGCCCCAAAAAAGGAATTATCACCCACCAAAGCTGTATTGGCACTCATCAGATTAAAACCTTTGGGCGCATCGAGTTTCTTTTTATCTTCAAATATTTTATACCCAGCATAGTCGGTATAGGTGTTGTATCTATCTATTCGGTACCCATATTTACTCAAGGTCGCCCCTGCTTCCACACGCATGACAGTTGAAAACGGATAAAATACAAAGCCACCGAGTCGATTTTCAAACAGCCTTTGAATATCCAACGAATATCGAACTACGGGGACGGGTGCCGATTGCCCCTTAAAAGTCAAAGAATCTGGAGCAGGTTGGTAATATTGCCCAGAACGGTAAGGAATATGCGACAATGTCACCCCCCATGCCGTCTTATTGACTTGATTCACGTAAGTGGCCATCCCACCAAAATCAAGAATTTCTCCATTTAGAGCCACAATCGAAGTTATCTGGTGTCGCCCCAATATATCACTAAATAACATTTGGATACCGCCAGCCAAACCAGTGGACGTCCCAAAATTACCCGTACCGACGCCGACGCCACCACTTCCTGTCAAATAATCCAACTTAAACTTAGACTTAAATTTAACAGATTTTAATTCAGTGGTATCTAAGGGAATGTGTTGATTAAAAGCGACAAAATTGGGATCGACTATTTGCTCAGCATCTTCGACAGGCTCAAAAAGCTGCGCGGGTTGCATATTCACATCATCTATC
This sequence comes from uncultured Saprospiraceae bacterium, assembly GCA_964438645.1. Taxonomy (GTDB): domain Bacteria; phylum Bacteroidota; class Bacteroidia; order Chitinophagales; family Saprospiraceae; genus HyVt-613. The sequence goes on from CAYTLX010000027.1 coordinate 10,398, forward strand.
GCCACTTCCTGATTCATAAATTTTTCCATCTTGCCCTGCTTGATAAAATACTTACCATCACTAAAGGCATTGTAGATGACTCTATCCCGCTTGCGCGAAACAGAAATCGTTGGGGCATAAGGAGTTATACCCGAAATCCCCACCGCCAAATCGGTCATTTGATAGACTTTATTGGAGTCTAAATCGTACCGATACATATTGCGAAAGCCGTCTCGATTAGACAAAAATAATAGGTCATTATCTTTATTAAATACAGGATTCATATTGTCCGCAGTATTAAAAATAGGCAACACTTCTTTTTGTCCAGATGCCACATCCAAGATGGTGATATTGTAAGTGTGTTTGCCATGAGTTAAACTGTTTTCTTGACTCCATTGGTCAGACGAAAAAGCGATTTTAGTTCCGTCAGGCGACCAAGTCGGTAGCAACTCATCATATTTATCATTCGTCAGTTGAGTGATTTTACCTGATTTGATATGGTACTGATACAGGTCAATTTGGCCTTCGACAAGCCCTGCGACGACGATAGATTTTCCGTCAGGAGACCAAGTCGGATTAGAGAAAGCGGGAATTCCTTTTAGTTTTACTTCTTTGATTGTTTTTCCTTTTTTCACTTCTTTAATTAGGAGCCTATTTTGCCCTTTGGCATAAATAACATAGGCAAATTGATTGCTGTGGGGCGACCAAGCTCCCGAAGACTCCATAAAATTTAAGGCGTCAATGTGTCCATCTCTCACCTTACTGGTCAGCTTGCGCAAAATCTTACCACTACGCGCATCTGCCAAGTATAAATCCATGGAAAACAACTCTTTTTCCGAAAGGAAGACCAAATATCGACCATTAGGACTTAGACTTGGGGCAATATTCATATAACCCGCATTTTTTTCCGAAAGGATTTTTTTGCCATAGTGATGCTTCTTTTTCCCTGCAATATCATCCCCAAAGTTGGACTTTATCTCTGCTTGCCACTCGTCAGACAAGGAATCTAAAGACGTTGTTAAGGTCAGCGGAATGGCATATTCTAGCCCAAATTTAGCCGTATTTTCATACAAAGGACGGATAACATCATCCCCATATTTGGCCGTAACAAAAGCCCAAAAAGCATGTCCCCAGCGATAAGGAAAATACTTGGGATTATCCATTTTATCTAACTTTGGAATATCGTCATTCAATACTGCTTCTCGCATCCACATAGCGGTATGTGCATCATGCCGACCGATGGACATGTATTCCGCAAGGCCTTCCGTCATCCACAGCGGCAGGTTGCCCAAATTTTTCAGATTTGTAGAATCCCCATAAATCACCAAATTATACTGAAAAGCATGCACCATTTCGTGCCCTATCACATGATGCGTCTGCTGATTAGACATGGCAAAAGGGAAGATAATTCGTTGTTTGAAGGCATCTGTGACCCCACCCGTACCGACTCCTATGCTTCCGCCAATGGCTCTAGTTTGTTGAAAATCAGGATGATCATTATAGACAAGGACCGGATTTTTGCCCTGTAAGCTATCTTGAAAAATATCAAAGTGCGCCCCATACCACATCTCACTTTCATCCGCTACATTGTACAATGCTTTGGGGCTCTTTAAGTAGTGATATATCCGAAAATGGGG
>CAYTLX010000028.1:0-1070 GCA_964438645.1 uncultured Saprospiraceae bacterium
ATCTAGTCCTTTCTATGTCCTTGCTAGTTTGCTTAAGTTTAGGGGCACAAGCGCAAAATGCTTACTTAGCCGAAATTCAGGTTTTTCAAAAAGAACTTAATAGCGACTATAAAAATCCAGAAAAATCTCCTTTGGAAGAAGCAGACAGGCTGCATTTTGAGCAGCTTCCCTTTTTCAAAATCGATAAAAAATATCGCATTATCGCCCATTTTACTAGGACACCCAATGAAAAGTCCTTTGAAATGCCGACTACTACAAAAAGAAAGCCCATTTATGTAAAATATGGCATCGCCAACTTTACTTTGGACGGAGTTGCCTATCAATTGAATATATACCAAAACAAAGGTTTGTTGAGTAAGGATGAGTACAAAGACTATCTATTTTTGCCTTTTACAGATTTGACAAATGGGGTAGAGTCGTATGGGGGCGGCCGGTATATAGATTTAAAAATCCCAGAATCTGATTCGATTATCATCGATTTTAATAAAGCCTACAACCCTTATTGCGCCTATAGTCATCGGTTTTCCTGTCCATTGGTACCCGTAGAAAATAATCTAAGCAGGATGATTCCCGCTGGGGTAATGATTGAAGATGATTGGAAGCTCATGAAGTTAGAAGATATAGGCTTTAGTATTCGTTTTCCAGGTGAACCGACTTATTTGGAAGAAACCACCCAAGGGGGATTGACAGGGCAAGTTAAGCAATTTCGATACCTTGGGGAGTTTGTCGTGGATTCTAATTATGTCTTTGAAGTAGATGTCAAAACCTATACAGAATCTACTTGTCCACAGAGCTCTCCTAATGATTACAATGATTGTTTTAAGGACATCCTTGCGGAAAAACTAAAGAAAACGGGCGGAGCTTTAATGTTTTTGCAAAAAATTTCCATTCAAGGACACGATGCTTATGACTTTGAGCTTTTAGCCCAAGGAAAGGCCTTTACAAAATATCGAGTGGTACTCCTTGAAAATAAAGCCTATATTGCGAGTGTCGTTACGATGTATGAAGCGATGAATAACGAGCCCATGGATAAGTTTTTTGATTCCTTCCGGATTTTGTCTAGCTTGTAA
>CAYTLX010000028.1:1170-6443 GCA_964438645.1 uncultured Saprospiraceae bacterium
CCCGTCGTAATGTATATGGGCTTTACCCCGTCGTAATGTATATGGGCTTTACCCCGTCGAAACGTAAGATGGGCTTTAGCCCGTCGTAATGTATATGGGCTTTACCCCGTCGAAACGTAAGATGGGCTTTAGCCCGTCGAAAACCAAACAAACGCATAGTTACTGCAGCCAGCCCTGTCACACTGCTACACCGTCACACCGTTAGTCCGCTAAACCGTTACAAAAAGCACCAAGATTCCGATAAACCATATCCACAGGTAATCCCATCACATTAAGGTAAGAGCCATCAATTTTAGAAATTTTACAATGCCCAATCCATTCTTGAATCCCATAAGCCCCCGCTTTGTCATAGGGATTAAAGTGATCGACATAGAATTCAATCTCCGCGGGAGTTAATTCTTCCATAGTAACTTGGGTTAGGCTACTAAAAGTCTTTTCTTTTCCATCCGAAGAGAGTAGGGTCACCCCAGTAATGACCTGGTGGACATTTCCCGAAAGGGTGGACAAAATCTCCAACGCATTGGCACGATCCGTAGGTTTTTCGTAAATTCTATCATTTTGGACAACGATGCTATCTGCTGCCAAGATAATCTCATTCTTTTTGATAAGGGGTAAGGCTCCTTTGGCTTTAAGAGAAGATAAGAAGGTAGGGACTAATTCAGGTGTTAGATCTTCGGGGTAAATCTCTTCAACATTCGGCAATACAATCCGAAAATTAAAGCCTGCTTCTTGGAGCAATTGTCGTCTTCTAGGAGACTTTGAAGCCAAAGCGATGGCAAGAGACATGCGTTTCATTGGATGTTTTTTATCTGCAAAGAAATAGATTAGTGAGCACTTTAAGGGTAAAAACATAGAAATATCGCAAGAAATCACGAACTATAACATTGTTCTTGGGTTAACTACCAGAACTTGTAAAATAATCTGTCTAAAAACCACCTTTTAGATTGAAAATCGTTACCTTTGCACGCTGAAAATAAAATGATATATGAGATCGAAACTATCCAATTTCAATTTTGACCTTCCGAAAGACTTAGTTGCACAATACCCTGCAAAAGAGAGAGACGAGTCAAGATTGATGGTTGTACACCGTGATACAGGTAAAATTGAACACAAACTTTTTAAAGATGTGTTAGATTACTTTGATGAAGGCGATACAATGGTATTTAACAATACCAAAGTCTTTCCAGCCCGTTTGTACGGGATAAAAGAAAAAACTAGTGCCGATATTGAAGTGTTTTTATTGCGTGAATTGAATCCCGAAACCATGCTTTGGGATGTTATGGTGGATCCTGCTCGTAAAATTAGAGTAGGAAATAAATTGATTTTTTCTAGCCCTAACAGCAAGGTTGAATTGATGGCAGAAGTCATGGATAATACCACTTCTCGTGGGCGCACCCTGCGCTTTTTCTATGAAGGCGATGATGAGATACCTTTTATGGATGTCATCAACCAATTAGGTAAAACCCCTTTGCCAAAGTACATCAATAGACCCGTAGAAGCCTTCGACAGAGATAGATATCAAACTATTTACGCTAAAGAAGTGGGAGCCGTAGCGGCTCCAACTGCTGGATTACACTTTAGTAGCCAGTTGATGAAGCGTCTAGAGATTAATGGAGTGGACTTGACAGAAGTAACCTTACATGTAGGCATGGGCACTTTTCGTTCTATTGAAGTGGAAGACCTTTCTAAGCACAAAATGGAAGCAGAGTACTTCAAAATAACGGATGATACTGTTGATAAAGTCAATGCATCTTTGGCGAATGAGAAGAAAGTTTGTGCCGTGGGGACAACGGTGATGCGTTCGATGGAGTCTGCAGTGTCCGCTAAGCGTGTTTTGAACCCCGCTGAAGGATGGACTAATAAGTTCATTTTTCCGCCGTATGAGTTTAAGATTGCGAATTCAATAATTACCAACTTTCATTTACCCTTATCTAGTCTTTTTATTATGATTTCGGCCTTTGCAGGAAAAGAATTCATGAAAGAAGTCTATCAGGAAGCGATCAAAGAGAAGTATAAGTTCTATAGTTATGGCGACGCCATGCTGATTTTGTAGGGGATGGATTGTTAGCAAAGTGCTAATGATTATTTTTTTTCTGCAAAGGGCTTGCATGTTTGGTTTCTTTTACCTTACTTTTGCACGCCTAAGAAATCGGCAACGATAGTACTTAGGAATCAGCAGATTATAACATTTTGATATGATTATCTGGTTACTTTTTTTTAACTGTTAATTCACAGTAATGATTTGGACATTAGAACTTATAAACTACTTAGAGGACGCACCTTTTCCTGCTACCAAGGACGAGTTGATTGATTACGCTTATCGTAATGGAGTGCCCGAAGTGGTTATTCAGAATCTTCAAGAAATTGAAGAAGAAGGAGAAATGATTGAAGATATAGAAGCGCTTTGGCCGGACTATCCGCGCAAAGATGACTTTTTATTTAATGAGGACGAGTATTAAGCCAAATGAAAGCTCAATGAATTAGATTTCAAGTCTTTATTGAATATGGCTGTCTCTCCCAAGAGACAGCCTTTTTAGTTTATCGGGCTTTAGCCCGTTGCGAGCATAGCCAGAAAATGCTGTCTGTGATATGTACTTCCCAAATGCTTTTGCCCTGACGATCGCTCTGGGCAGCGCTACAGCTCATTTTTTCTAACGGGCTAACACCCGTTTTACTGCGATTCATAAAACCATCCATTTTTCCATATTGTACCGTCTTTTTCCTGATACAAATCGGTACCAACGGGTCGGAAAATTAACTCATCTACCCAAAATATCTGGTCAACGGCATGTTCATTTAGTACTTCTATCTTGATTTTTGAATTATCCGCCTGCAAAGTGAGCGTCTCCGAGATATAGGCCCAACCATTATCCAGCCGTTTCATATCAAATCGAATGCCTTTGTGCCACTTAGTATAGATTTTGTCGGGAGAATCTGCATCATATTCATATAACTTATAGCCCGCCAAAGGTCCCAATTGTTGGCCAACATAAATCCAAAAAGAGAGCTGATATTGTTGCCCTTTTTTGGCAATAGGCATCTTTTCATCAAAAAGAACCTGCTTTTTTTCCTTGCGGAGAATAGCACCATCCGCTTCAAATGCTCCTTGGGAGTAGTAAGATTTTTTGCTCGCTCGTTCATCATAAGAGCGATAAATATAATTGGGCAAGGAATCCGTGGATAAAATTGCCCCCTGTTTGTACAATTTACGGGTGTTTATTTCATCCTGAAGATGCTGCTTGTGGGCTACTACGGATTTTGCGAAAGCATCCAAAGGCACTCGGTAACCAATCACCTTGTCTGTCTGAAAAACTTCTTGCCCATAGTCTTTTACAAATTGTGACTGCTCCTTCCGATAATTGATGGCTTCCTTCGCCACAAACGCTAAAAGGGGCTTGGTAGAAGGTAAATCTTGGAGTATTTCAGGCACGCGATACCCCAAAGACATCATCATCCCAATGGATTTGGATGTTTGAGAAAAGGATGTGCGACTCATCATCACGCCCATATTGGGTAGCCCCGACCAAATCGACGCACAAGTGGTTTGGTAAGAAATCCCCCCTTTGGAGTCTTGACCATAGTTTTCGGAGCCAATATGAAAGTACGGAACGGGCAGTATGGCTTGATAGTCTTCTGGATGGATGTCTTTAAACCAATATTGGTCACTTTTGTCAAAATTACGATTTAACTCAGACAAGGAGTAAAGTTTATTATTGATGTGACTCAAAAATGCAAATCCATCCGCAAATAAGAGTAAGATAGGAAATAGCAAAAAGTATTTTAAAGATTTCACGGGTTGCTTCACTTGGAAGGCTTTATATAGATAAATCAACCCAAAAAGGTTAATCACATAAAAGAATATCCATCCAAATCGACCAATACTTCTTAGCTGACTCAATGGACCCAGATATTTTACGTAGCCTTCAAGTCCAGGAATAATAAAAGCCAAGCCCATGGAAAAAAGCAACAATACAAAGGCCGTCCCAAATAAACTACGTACAAACAATCTATGCTTTTCTATATTTGGGAAAAAAGTTGCTTTCCCTTTTCCCTTTATCCATTTTACGATTAAGGTCAAGGTGATGACAAGAGCCAATAGCCCAATATAGCTTTGACCTTCAAACTGGGTCTCTCTAAAATGGACAATATGTTCATGGATGTATTTTAGCAAAGGAGCCTGCTCGTTTAGAAAAATACTTTCCCATCTAGCTTTAAAATATAAGAAACCCAATGGAGCGCTCGGGCGATCTGTCACTGGGTTGCCCCATTTTACCCATATATCAAGTAGGAGGTAGCAGAATACGGTGATGCCCCCTAATAACCCCGATTGCATCCATATTTTTTTGCTTAATTGGGATTGCGCTTTCGCAAATATAATCCTAAAAAACGCATAGCCAAAAGTAAGTAACGCCAAGATACCAAAATAGTAAAAATGTAATTGGGCAAATAATAGTAAGGATAAACACAAAAATAGGAGATACTTGTATTTTCTCTGCTCTTCATACAGTAGTAGGAGATAGATGTATAAGGGAAGCACGACTGCATAGGCTAGACCAAAATGCCCCCCAAATCTCATGAGTTGTGGAGACAATAGCGCTATTCCTATGGAGACAGGAATCGAAAACCAGTCGGGTAGGTCAAATTTGCGAAATACCAAGAGCAAGAATACACCACTTAATATCAAACTAATCAGCATCATCCAATGCATCGTGGGCGCCACGGTTTCGGCAATGTCTGGTGACCACCGTTTTAAAAATTTTAAGGAATTAGCTAGAAGTGGTTGGTTATCAGTGAATAATACGTGTTCACCATAGGGATAATTCATACCTTCATAGTGCAACCAATCCTTGTCATGCTTGACATGATAAATCACTGTCGCATAATTCTTAAAACCATCTCCACCAGCAGTAATGAAGCGATCATGCCCCCCCTTCATGATGTCTCCGAAATACGAGTTTAATACGCCAAATAATAGTAGAATCAATAAAAAGACTCCAGAAATTTGTTTAAGCTTCTTTGACATAAATGATGTTTTGGTACGGCAAAGATAGATTAATTTCCTAATTTGTAAGATTAACGAAGCAATCTTTCTATGCCTAAAGTGATAGATGAAAAATCAGCTTCACCATTATTCGTATTCAGATGTACCCCCAAAAAGACATTGTTTTTTGGATTTAAGGACGGTGGTAGCGCATAAATATTTAGACCCAATCGTGCGCCTAACCAGCGATGAAGCAAAAACAAAACTTTATTATCTATCCCATATTCATCAA
>CAYTLX010000028.1:6453-11946 GCA_964438645.1 uncultured Saprospiraceae bacterium
AATACGTGCGGTAAAATGGCTTATAAAGATGTAGCAATCCATCAACATCTAAGCCGAAATGCCCAAGAATGAATTCATGCCCAAGTGCAAAAGAAAGAGAGTAGGGGGTGATTTTTTTAGCTAATTGATGGCGCTCAATATAGATAGCATAGCTATTATATTTTCTGAAAATTAGCCCAAATTTAAGGCGATTTCGTTGGTTAAATTGGATGTTTCGGTAGGCAGCGATACTACTTACGCCATATTTCGACCCACCGACTGGGCCAATAGTACCGCCAAATTCGTGTAGTCCTATCCCCGTTTTTATCTGATAATAATGATTTTTTGAGCGGATTAATGGGGTCTTTTCTTCAGTGCTAGGACGTTGGTTGGAATAAAATTGGAGACCGATACCCATGGCGGCGGAGTTGACTCCAAAATTAGGCAGTTGAGTATGTCCATTAGAACCATGCAGATATTTTCCCGAAAGGGTCAAGTCTAACTGTTCGGATAGCCGTTTTTTCCAATACAATCCCCCTTCAAAAGCCCAAGTAAAGCTAGAGCCGACCGCAATGTTATGAATGTTCTGGTCAATCGTATAATGCTTGGAAAAATGAGCGGCACCAAGTCCAATCCGCATAAAAAGGGGAGATTTTCGATGTTTTTTTAAAGGAAATTGGACGTAAGGATACACAGCGATTTCGTTGCCAAAAATACTATCGTTACCCATCTTCCAAAAACCGACAAATAGTCCTGCTTCTGCATTGGGATATTTTTTTTGCCAGATTTTGTCGTGGGCCTTTGCAGAATGAATCGATAAGCCAACGCCATGTAAAAGCCCCGAACTAGGGTAGTCCTGATAGTTGGGCACAATGTGTCCGAGCAATATTTCTGGTTGCCACACTATATCGGTTGCTTGCGCAAAAGCAGAGTTCGATATGCTTGCGCAAAAAAAGAACATCAAAAAAGCCCAAAATTTATATGCCATCTACATAATCTTGTAGGTAAGCAAAGTGTTTGGTCAATTGGCCATTTCGGGTAACCGTCGCTCGCTCGATAATGTCTGTATCAGATTTGCCCAAAAGCTCGGGAATGATGTATTTAATCAAAGCATCACCAAAATGCCTAGAAGCATCTTGCGGTAGCTCATTAGGTAGGTTGTCAATGGTCATCATGTCCACATATTTTTCCTGAAAAGGATGAACCTTTTGCATCGTATAGGGGTCAAATCCAAAAACAGGATCCGCAATAGTGCTAGCATCAATCGTCGAAGGCACAGATGCATCAGGCGCAATGTCGCAAGTGACATCCCCGATGACATGGATATTAAAATCATCCTTTTTCATGTCTTCAATACTAAAAAAAGCTGGGGCTCTTTTGTCATAATAGATGCCATTGATGAAAATATCAGAAACCTTGGTGTAAGGAGCAAATGTACTTCTATAGGCGTCAGGATGCGCATAAAAATGGCTTTTTTCGTACGCTAGACCATCTTTACGTTCTACATAGTCTTTGTTTTTTAGCTGCGTAAAAACGGGCTCGTCAAAGGTGTTTTTTAGATATTCATCTGGAGACACTTGTCTAAAACCCATATCCAAAAGTACTTTAACAGCTCCCGTAGCGACTCGTCCACCGCCTGTTACGACTACTTTCATCGCTGGAAGGTGGCGATTTTGATAAAAGGCTCGGGCTTCTGCGTAAGTAGCAAATTCCGTTATACGGGGTAGATGAAAATGACCATTACGATGCGCATACGTCCAAATTGAATTATGGGCACCCACCATGCCCGCAAAAACGCCGAAAGCAACCAACCGATTGCCATCTTTGTCCTTTAGTGCTTCATAATCCACCAAAGTGATGTTTTTTTCCAAAATAGCCAACAATAATGGGCGATTGTAAGGCTGTTTTTTGATGGTATGCGAGAAAAAGAAATACTTTTTATTCGGAATAAGCTCCGAAATAGGTACTTCTTTGATGCCAAAAAGAACTTCGGCTTCTGTAATATCTTCTACGATGTCGAACCCTTTATCTTGGTAATGTTCATTGGGAAAACATCGATCAGGAGAAGATTCTATCAGTATATTTAGGTTGTATTCTTTGTTTAGATGCTTTGCTTGATCAGGAGCCAAAGCCACCCGACTATCAGGTGGATTTTTCCTTTCTTGGATGATGGCGATTTTCATGCTTTCTTTTTAGACGATTTATTACTCAAGGTGCTAGGTAGCAGCAGCAGTAATTCATTGTTGTTAATATAGAGATGTTTTTATAGGAAGTAGGCACGAATTTTGTTCCTAAATCTTTATATAAAACACTGCGCTAAGGTAGTTAATCTATCCAAATTTGTATAGGATTGATAGCTTTTTTTGATGCACGTGATTTTTTGATTGAATTCCCACCTTAATTACAGGTCATACTCTCTAGAAAATAGGGGCAGTGAAAGCACACGGCATGAGCCTAACCCAAACTGAAATAAGCCTGCTTGCAGGTTTTATCCACGTCGAAACCAAACCGTTTGCTTATGATTATACCTATTGTTATGGTGTATTTGACTTTGATTTTTACATTGAATTTTGTAGAAAGAAAAGTAGAGCACTGAAGTATTACCTTTTTATAAGGGAACTCGTTTTTGGCTCCTGTCTTTTCTCTAGGCAGGAGCTTTTTGGTAACTAGTCCGAATACAACCGCACCTGTTTAAGGTAGATTTTCCGATTTTTCACCGTTGAATCCACCTTAAATTCGATATCTAACCCAAAGTCTTTGTAGGCACAATTACAATTATGTGGAATGTGATTGTAGTAATAGTCCTTTATCGTGTGGCAATAGTCTATCAACTCGGTTATCTCTTCGTTGGATAGTACGGACTCTCCGTTTAATTCAGGTACATTTGAGTGGGTTAAGTACTCAATAGTATAAGTATTTGCATTCAAACTAATTGGATAGACCAATATTTGATCGTTAAGGATATTGGGCTCAGGATATACGATGCTGTACTCTTTATACTGCACATTTATGGTGTAACCGATGTTTACATTGTACAAATTCTTGGTAATTATGACGCCATTGGCATCTTCATCAGGGAAAGAACGATGGACTAAAATGCCCATAGCAATGGACTTTTGGTTAATTTTGTAATAGTCTCGTTCATCAAAAGCACGTAAATTCCACAAGCTTGCCCATACCTTTTTGATGGCGCGTTGGATGGTTTTTTTGGGATGGTCTTTCTTTGCAGAATAAGAGCTATAAAGCCCTGCACCGCTAAAATTTTCCAAATCTTCTGCATTAGTAGAAGACCGAAATCGAAAGGAAGAAAAATCTTCAAAATGATTGATTTTTGCATCAACTAACTGATACAATGCGGTATCTAAAGGGGCATTTTTAATCAATTTTCTAAGGGCTTTTAGCTTGGCTTTTCGGTAGGCCAAATCCGTCTTAAAAGTCTCATCAGTGAGCATATTATCAATAAATGTGTCTATCCCATTGTTGGCTATGTGCTGTGCATAATAGGAGAAAGGAATCGCAAAATAGTTTTCTGGTAGGGGTATCGTACCCAAATTGACCATTTCTGCAAAATTTGCGGCTTTACCACCGATGGTTTTCACCGAATGAATACTGGCATCACTCAACGTAATAAGCCCTGTTGTCTCAATGTCTTTCTCTAAATTCGTCGTATTTTGCGGCTCACGTTGAGCCCAAAAGGCTTGTGCTTCATCAATTTCGGCACTTCGTAGGACAAATGAATCTTTTTGTACATCTAAGAAAACTAATTTATCCAAAAAAGTATCTAGTTTTGTATTTTCCCAGCCATTTTTGAGCGCCATATTAGGTGTCGCCCTATTGTGGCTAAGGATATTGATATGACTCAATGGCGTTTGAAACTTTGTTGTAATAATACCCGATACGACCGATAGGTCATTAGGAATGTCATTTAAAAGCACAATATCATGCTTGCCTAAGTAGGTGGTCGGCAGGTCTTGAATATCTACTTTTCGTAAAAATCCATAGTTTTTAGCCAAATTTAAAGCTTGATAATTTTGTCCTTCGTATAACTGCTCCGAGCTGATACTTGGCAATTGGGTACAGTTGGTCCATTCTTGTTTATTGGCATGAAAGACCAGTTTGTCGCCAAAATAAGAAGTCGCCAAAACCTTATTAAATAGCTTTTCGATTCCTTCACAGCCTAATTGGTCAAAAGAGACTAATTCTAGGACGTATTTATCGAGATGTTTATGATAATTGATAGATGCTAAGTACAAAAAACGATTCGGATTCGAGCCATATTGGCTAATAAAGAAATCACTACCGCTGCCTTGATAATCCAAGTTGTTTATCGCAAAGTAGTAATGATTCGGATATTTTTTTGTATTGGAGTAATAGATGACATCGTTGACAAAATCGTAGAGTACCTTTACGGATTCTATTTCTCCATAGTTGGTGACGGGCGGACTGGATTGGAGCATATGGAAGGCTTCATATCGGATCAGCTCATTAAAATAATCCAAACTGTCATACGCTTTCTTTAGAATATTAACCTTAAGTGAAGTTTGATTATTGGGTAGTTTAATCGTTCGGTCATAATAGTCGGATTTGCTAAATACTAAGCTCGTATCACCTTGATAATGTGGGTATTGTGTCTTTTTCTTTTTAACTAGATGATAGTTATGTCCATCAAAAAACATGGTCAGAATAAGATGCTCCGGTGGGGTTTTTATTTGGATAAAATAATAATTAACAGGTAGCGTAGGCAAACGCAAGGAACCTGACTTAGATGGAGTTTTGCCTAGTATGGTTACACCTGTAGCCGTCAAAAATTGAACGGATACTGGCTGCTCAAAGGCCCAATAAAAAGTATTCTCTAGAACATAGTAATGTGATTTTGACGCATCTGCTTCAGCATATTTTAGAAACAATTGAAAACCGCCTGAAGCGTCTGTTTTTGTTAGTAATTTAGAATTTGTCGCTTGGACAGAGACATTTTCTAGGGCGATTCTAGAACCAACGTCATATACAATTCCAGTCTGTTTGTCTTGACCGTAAGAAGGAATGACAAAAAATAAAAAAACGAAAAAAATGGTTAATTTATACATAATAAGTACTTTAATAGGTGAGCATAGATGCCTGTTGGACGGCTAGAGCACACCAACTCAACAGTATCTAATAGAATAAGCCCTTACGACAAAGATATTAAAATTTATTCGAATTTTCAAAATTAATTTACTCAAGTTTCGTTACTTTAAAAAGCCCGTGGTTATTGGCATTTTCGGCTTTTATCGAAAAATAGCTTACAAAAGCTCCTGTTTAAATAATGATTTTAGGCTGGTTTCAGTTGAGCAATTGCACACTTGCACCATCAAAGGTTTAAGAAACACCAGTTTTCATCTACTCGCTTGGCATTTTTATTTTTTCGTATTTGCTTGGCAAGAAATTCATCACCAATAAAACTCATAGGAATGTCCCCCGTCTGGCGGGGTCAAATTTGCCGAGAGCCCCAAAAAAGGGAAAAATGGTCATTGAAAT
>CAYTLX010000029.1:0-11903 GCA_964438645.1 uncultured Saprospiraceae bacterium
AAAATCTCAAAGATAAAAGGCAAAAGGCCGATGAAATTTTGCGGATAAACGGAGATAACGCATTTAAGCATCCAATTGAATAGTGGCTAATAAAAGGTTTGAACGATTAAGAGAACAAAAAAATAATAAAAAAATATCTATCTTTGCCCCAAAAAATGACCGTAAAAGAGTTTTTAAACAACCTCCCCAACAGAGTAGAGCCTGAAGCCTTAGCCGGTAAAGAATCCTTATTTCATTTTGAAATATCCGGGGATGATGGCGGAGAGTTTACCGTTAAAATAGCCAATCAAAAAATCGAAGTGACTGATGGGCTGGTTGGAGATGCCAAATGCACCGTAAAAGCTAAATCCAAAAATTTCCTTAAGGTCATTAATGGGGAAACCAAAGCAATGATGGCCGTCATGATGGGAAAAGTAAAAATATCCAACCTGTCTGAGATGATGGAATTTGCTAAGTATTTGGGATTTTAGCGCTTGAGTGGTCAATTGTTCAAGCATTCCTGATATTTCAGCGCCAATTTTGCCGCAAGGCGTGCATTATTAAGTACCAACTCGATATTGGTTGCCAAGCTCTTACCTTGGGTTAATTCATTAATTTTGGAGAGCAAAAAAGGAGTGATGGCCTTCCCTTTGCGTCCCTGCTGGCGTGCTTCTCGCAAGGCATCCTGAATAACTGCATCTATGTCTCTTTTATTCATAGAATAAAGGCGCGGAACAGGATTGCCAATCAACACACCCCCTTCGAGTCCAAATTCCCATTTGGCCTGTAGCATTTGCGCAAGCTCTTCTACATCATCCACTCGATAATCCAACCGAAACCCGCTGTCACGTGTAAAAAAAGCAGGCAATTCGCTCGTTTCATAGCCCCAAACAGGGACGCCCATCGTTTCCAAATACTCTAAGGTCAACCCCAAATCCAAGATAGATTTGACACCAGCCGAAATAACTGCGACGGATGTATTCGCCAATTCTCGCAGATCGGCACTGATATCCAAGGTATTTTCTCCGTTGCGATGGACTCCACCAATCCCGCCTGTAGCAAAAATCCGAATACCCGCTTTTTCCGCAAGGATCATCGTCCCTGCAACCGTCGTCGCACCATGTTTTTTTTGCGCAAGCACCACGGGAAAATCCCGACGACTAACTTTGGTGACAGATTTTCCTGCTTCCGCCAAAATTTTAATCTCTTTTTCGGTCAATCCGACTTTAGGTATCCCGTTGATGATGGCGATGGTCGCAGGATAAGCACCATTCTCCCGAACGACTGCTTCGACCCGATAGGCCGTCTCCATATTCTTTGGAAAAGGCATCCCGTGGGAAATAATCGTACTTTCTAAGGCAACAATCGGCTTATTATGTGCCAAGGCAAAAGCAACTTCTGGCGAGTATTCAATCTTTATCATACTCCAAATATACTCATTTATAAGGAAAAAATAACAAAACAGAAGTATTTATAGAATTTCATGCCACCTTTTTAGGTTTATGGAAGTATGGATTAATGACACAATTAAACATTTTAAGAAATTGTCCTCTAATTTTTCTAACTTTGTGCAAACAAATGAGTCATGCACTCAGAAAGATTTAACACTACAAATAAAAAAAAATGAAAAAATCACTAGTCTTATTTTTTGCTGTATTTGCTTTAAGTGCAGTGATTATCTCGTCTTGTAAAAAAGACAAAAAAAAGGACCCTGCTCCTGAATGCGTCGTAGATAACATGAGTTTTGCATCCGATATTACCCCGATAATGAATACCAATTGCAGTACATCAGGCTGTCATGACAACGTCACGGTGGCGGCGGGCATCAGATTGGACACCTTCCCTGGCGTTCGTGATAATGTGGACAAAATCATCCCAAGTATCAAACACGCAAACGGTGCGAAACCCATGCCTTTTCCAGCAGGAACAGACAAACTAAGCGACTGTGATATTAAAAAATTTGAAGCTTGGGTCAGCCAAGGCAAAAAAAATAACTAAATGAAGTACTTCTTCTTACTTGCTCTGGCGGCGGTGACAATTTATTCTAGCTCTTGTTATTATGACAATGAACAAGAATTGTATCCACAGTTGAATACTTGCCACACGGATAGCATGAGTTACTCGACCAATATTGTCCCTATTTTGACTAATTATTGCTTGTCTTGTCATAGCGCTTCCGCAAATCAAGGGGGCGTCAATATGGAAGGTTACAATCAGGTCAAAACCTATGTCTCGAATAATAAATTTTTACAGTCTATTCGACATGACAATGGGGTGTCTCAAATGCCTAAAAATGCCGACAAACTCGATTCTTGTACCATTGCGAAAGTAGCTGCATGGATTGATCAAGGGGCATTAAATAATTAGACCATGAAAAAAATATTGATTGTTTTACTGGGACTGGCTGTGCTTGGTGGTATCGGTGGTTACTATCTATGGAATAAGCCCCACAAAAATGTCGCCGCTGCCAAAGCGGATGTAGTTTTTACAGCTGACCACCTACTAAATGCCTTTGAGACCGACGAAAATGCCGCAAATGCCAAATATTTGGACAAAATCATCAAAGTTAATGGTGTGATAAAGGACATCGAAAAAACAGATTCTGGCGAAATTTCCGTTATTTTAGCAACTGACAATGAAATGTCGTCCGTTATTTGCAATTTTGACCCTGCTTTTAAAGATAATCAAAAACTAAAATCTGGGGAAAAAGTCGTAATTAAAGGGCTTTGTTCTGGTTTTTTGATGGATGTTGTATTGGATCGATGTGTGCTTGCGCAAAAATAGTCAAAAGCAGCAAAATTGGGTTTGCCCATATCTATTTCATTAGACATAGAGCAATTTAGGTGACATACCAAAAAAATGGCCATTGTTAGCGAAATCGTTTTTTGTCGGACAGTTGTTCAAAACTAATAAATAAAAAAAAATGAAGAAAATCATTCTCCTCCTTGCTTTCGCCACTGTTTTTATGGCGCAAGCCAATGCCCAAAAATATGGTACCCGTAAAGGCACCATCACTTTCAACTCCGAAACAGCCATGGAAAAAATCAAGGCTGTCAATAATACGGTCAGTGCCGTGATTGATGCCAAGACCAAAAAATTGCAATTTGCTGTACTTATCAAAGGCTTTCAATTCAAAAAAGCCTTAATGCAAGAGCATTTTAATGAAAATTATATGGAAAGCTCAAAATATCCTAAAGCCAGCTTTAAAGGAGAAATAGTGGGTGGAGATGTCGATTTTACGCAAATCGGTACCTATGAAGCAAAAGTCAAAGGGAAGCTGACTATTCACGGAGTCACCAAGGAAGTGACTGTCCCTGCAACCATTGAAATGTCTAAGGCTGGAGCTCATACAACTGCTACATTTGATGTCCTTGTAGCTGATTATGGCATCCAAATTCCTAGTTTAGTCAAAAACAAAATAGCCAAATCTGTAACCATCAACGTGGATGCCACCTTACCCATGCTCCAACGAAAAAGATAATACAAGCAAGGCCGATTATTTTGATAATAATCGGTCTTTTTTTTGTAATTGTTTAGGCAACTGCAAAATTTTACCAAATTTTAGAATTAAAACCCAAATGAAAATAGACAGACTTTTACTCCCAACGCTTCTTGTGGTATTAT
This sequence comes from uncultured Saprospiraceae bacterium, assembly GCA_964438645.1. GTDB lineage: Bacteria > Bacteroidota > Bacteroidia > Chitinophagales > Saprospiraceae > HyVt-613. The sequence continues at coordinate 3,604 of CAYTLX010000029.1, forward strand.
TTGCTTTAGGTTTAGCAGCGCAACAAACCACTGATGAAGATGATTTATTATCTGCTTTAGGAGAAGACGAGACCACCGAATTTGTAAACGCAAGCTTTAAGACCAATCGTGTCATTAATCTTCATTCGCTAGAAAATACGGCTCCGGGTGTGATGGATTTTAAGATTTCGCATCGTTTTGGGTTTGTTAATCAAGGCGTGTATGATTTATTTGGTTTAGACAATGCAAGCATGCGACTAGGGTTTGAATTTGGGCTCACCGACCGTCTAGCCGCAGGATTTGGAAGAGCGTCCTACCAAAAGACCTATGATGGATTTATCAAATACAAATTATTTAGACAAAAAACAGGAAAAAAAGCATTTCCTTTGACGGTGGCCTATATCAGTACGGTCGCCATCAAAACCATTAAACCACCCACGGATAAACCCAAACCTTACTTCTCGGCGAACCTGAATTACACCCATCAACTGTTGATTGGACGTAAATTTTCTGACCAACTTTCTCTTCAAGTCACTCCCATTCTAGTTCACAGAAATATTGTCCCTACCGCAGCTATTGACAACGATATTTTCCTTGTAGCCTTTGCTGGAAGGATGAAACTGACCAAATGGATTTCCGTTAATGCCGAGTTTATACCCATCGTATCTGGACACATCGACCCACAATACAAAAACTCCTTATCGCTAGGATTTGACATTGAGACTGGTGGGCATGTATTCCAATTACACTTTACCAATAGCACTTCTATGTCCGACCATAGTATCTTTACAGAAACGGTGGGCGACTGGGCAAAAGGCGGAGTCCACTTTGGATTTAACGTCTCTAGAGTCTTCACGTTATGGAATAAACGGTCTAAATCGTAAAGCAACCCGAAATTAATTCAGCCAATGTAAACCATCCGTGTCTCTCGCATGGCAGCAATTTTTAGGGTTGTGGCAATGAGTGAGCCTCCTTTTCACAGTTAAAAAAAATTAAAAAATCAAGACTTTTCCTTAAAAATCTGCTCTTGATTATTAATACTTTCATCATGAATCGCCGTAATCAACCTTACGGAAAACTCTCTGCTTAAACCATTAGTCATACCCATTTCTATAAACCGCTGCACAATCTCTTCCCATCGTTTTTGCTGCAAAATGGTAATATTTCGGTCTTTCTTAAAATGACCAATTCGTTTGGCTACTTCCATGCGTTTGCCTAAAATGGCTAACAAATCATTGTCGATTTCATCAATTTCTCCACGCAATAATTCAAGATTATTCTGAACTAAGTCATCATTTTGTCGTGATTCTCGCAAAACCAACCCGTCAATGATTTCGAGTAATCTCGCTGGTGTCACTTGCTGCTTAGCATCACTCCACGCCTTGTCTGGATTAGGATGAGACTCCAACATCACCCCATCAAAATTCAAATCAATAGCCTTTTGTGCCACTTCTGCCAACATCGTCCGATTACCACAAATATGGCTCGGGTCACAAATCATCGGCAAATCTGGATAATTGACCATCATTTCGATAGGAATTTGCCACATTGGACGATTGCGGTACTTAGTTTCTCCAAGGTAAGAAAATCCACGATGCACCAGCCCAATACGTGTGATACCTGCTTTGCGGAAACGCTCCACAGCACCCATCCAAAGTTTAATATCGGGATTAATCGGGTTTTTGATAAAGATAGGAATGTCCATCCCTTCGACCGCATCCGCTATATCTTGAACCGCAAAAGGATTTACAGTCGTACGTGCACCAATCCAAAGCACATCTACGCCCGCCTTGATGGCTTCATAGACATGTTGTGGTGTGGCAACTTCCACCGTTATTTTCATACCCGTTTCGTCTTTGGCCTTTTTTAACCACTGCAAAGCCAGCTTGCCGATACCTTCAAAACAACCTGGCATCGTCCTAGGCTTCCAGACACCAGCTCGAAGATAATGGACTTTATCGTCTTTGGCCAAAGCCCTTGCCATCTCCAAAACCTGATCTTCACTCTCGGCAGAACACGGGCCGCTAATCACTAATTTTTGACCATTTAGGTCTAGCCAATTCGTTCGATTTTTTGTCAGTTGATTCATTTTTATTTTTTTGAAGTTCGATTATTTATTTGAAGGCGTACTTGATGGGGTATTCTGCAAAACACGTTTAATCTCATTTGCCCTAGACATGGCTCCCTTTAGCTCATCTACATTGCCTGCATCCATATACTTTTTAAACATGGTCAAGTGCGCGATATACTCGCCTAAGGCATCCGACAAATGGGTTTGATTGCGGTCAAAAATAGGTGCCCAAGTCTCTGGCGAGCTCTTCGCCAAACGCACCGTCGAACCAAAACCTGTGCTCGCTAAATCAAAAATTTGTTGCTCATCCTGCTCTATATCCAACACCGTCAATCCCAACATAAAAGAACTTACATGAGACAAATGCGATACATAAGCCAGATGCTTATCGTGCTTGGCAGAGTCCATAAAAATTGTTTTCATCCCCAAATCTACATTCAATTTTTTTAGAGTATCCACCGCATCTTTATCCGAAAGGGCGATATCACAAACCAAGTTTTTCTTCCCTTCAAATAGCGAAGAAAACGCAGCCTTCGGCCCCGAAAACTCTGTCCCTGCCAAAGGGTGTCCAGCCACATATCTATGACGCATAGGATGATTTTTTACCGCCAGTCCTATCTGCTCTTTTGTGGAACCCGTATCGGTTATAACTTGTTGACTATCAATCAAATCTAATGCTTTGATTAATGTAGTTTCTATATAATTAACGGGCATAGCCAAGAAGCAAACTTCTGTTGCTTTGATGGCTTGCGCAAAAGGCATAATCTCATCCACTAAGCCCAACTCTAAAGCCATTTTCTCATGCAATGGCAAGTAATCCTGGCCGATGATGTAATGTCCTTTTTCACGGAGTTTTAGACCAATAGACCCACCCAATAATCCCAATCCTATAATAGATATTCTCATGTCAATTTATTTTTTAGCCGTTCCAAAGCCTGCTCAAAAACACCAAGGGGTGACGTCAAAGAAATACGCAAATACTGCTGGCCATTAGACCCAAACACGCTTCCTGGTGTAATAAAGACTTTGCATTCTTGCAGAATTTTTTCCGTAAGGTCTTCTGCTTGCGCAAACTCATCAGGAATCTGTGCCCAAACAAATAATCCCACACTTTCTTTGGAATAAGTACAGTTCAAATAATCAAAAATTTCCCATACTTTTTTACGCCGGTGTTCATATATTGTATTTAATTTTTCATACCAGCTTCCTTCCAACTCCAAGGCTGCAATAGCCGCCTTTTGAATCGGCAAATACATCCCAGAATCCATATTGGTTTTAAAGCGCATCACCGCATCAATATAGCCTTTTTCGCCCGTCAAAACCCCCACCCTAAACCCAGCCATATTGTGCGACTTACTCAAGCTATTTAGCTCTACGGCGACATCTTTAGCTCCATCGACATTAAAAATACTTGTTGGATGGTCATTCAAAATAAACGAATAGGGGTTATCATGACAGAGCAATATATTTTCTGCTTTCGCAAATTCGACAAGCTCTTTCATTTGTTTTAAATCCATCGAAGCCCCTGTAGGCATGTGGGGATAATTAATCCACATCATCTTGACTCTACGCAATGAAAACATCTTCAAAAAAGCCAAATCAGGCAACCAATTGTTGGTTTCAGCCAAAGGATATTCTAGTACTTTTGCGCCAGCTAAATGCGCTGCGGATCGGTAAGCAGGGTATCCAGGATTAGGAACCAATACTTCATCTCCTGGCTCTAAAAAAGCCATACTCAAATGCATGATCCCTTCCTTTGAACCCATTAATGGCAAAATCTCCGTTTCTGGATTTAGATCAACACCATACCATTTTTGATACCATTTTGCGAAAGCAATTCTTAGTAAAGAAATACCTTTATATGATTGATATTGAGCAGATTGTGGCGATTTACTTGAAGTATTTAATGCACTAATTACTGCTGCGGATGGATTTAGGTCTGGACTACCTATTCCTAAGTTTATCACATCATCGCCATGGGCATTCATCTGTGCAATCTCTCTCAATTTTTGGGAAAAATAATACTCTTTTACTTCCCCTATCCTACTTGCTGTCTTGATAATCATATACTCGCTTTTTCGTAAATTCCTAATATCTGTATCTCCAATGTCATCGGCATCATCTCTTGATAGACTGCTAAAAAGGAATCTACTTTATCAAATTCAATATCCAAATAAAAGTAATACTCCCCGACTTTACCTAAGACTGGAAAGGATTGTAATTTACTTAGATTCATTTTGACCTGACTCAAGCATTGCATCACTCGAAGCAGTTGTCCAGGTTCATCTTTTACTCTTAAATAAATAGAAGCCTTATCCCCTTTTGCATAGGCAAAATTCATTTCCTTCTTTTTGTCTATCAAAAAGAATCTAGTATAATTATGTGGGCTGGTTTCTATCCCAGACGCCAATATTTCCAAGCCATATATTTCAGCAGCCCGTGCACTAGCGATTCCACCGATTCCTTTTAACCCTTTAGCGGCAATTTCTTTGGCACTCAAAGCAGTATCATCTGACTCCACTAAAGTCACTTCTGGATAATTACGAAAATATTTTAGACATTGATTGATGGCCATCGGGTGTGACCAAACTTCAGACAAATCATCAATAGTTTGATTAGGCAATGCCATTAGATTGTGGCAGATTCTAAGATACACTTCTCCACAAATGATAAAGCCATATTCTCTTAGGATTCGATAATTTTGTAATAAACTACCCGCAATTGAGTTTTCAATCGCCATGATAGCTTGAGTATCATTCTCCCCCTTATCCAACTTTTCGGCTAATTCTCGAAAGGTCGTTGCAGGAATAATCTCCAACTCCGTATCGCCAAAATACTTAATTGCAGCTTCTTCATGAAAGGCACCAGGAAAACCCTGAATAATTATCTTTTTTGGTGTCATTGATTGAGTTTGCACAAAAAAAAAGCTCCAAACTGGAGCTCATTCATTTTCATTTGTTATTGGTATTATATACGCAAAGCCCCTTTAGTTGGTTATTCTAAAGTAAAAATAAAAGCTAAAAAGGTTATGTTTTGCGTTCATCATGTCTCAAAGGTAAGTTCTTTTTTTATAATTGTCAAGAATCTTCAGGTTCCAAATAATATTCTGAACAATGATGGATAGCCCACAAAAAAGCTATATCTTAGCCTAAAAATAAAGAAATGAACACAAAAGCACGACAAGTATTTTACATAATGGGGCTATTCTTGGCAATATTCAGCTGTAAAAATGCCCCCAAACCACCGACTCCACCCGCCGCCGTTAAAGAATCACCTTTTAAGAAAAAGGTCGATACTTATGCGAAGTTTAAGCTAACTACCGACGAGTCAAAGCTCTCCAACCATGAAAAATTATTGATTGCCAAGCTGAAAGAAGTCGCAGTAGTCATGGATGATATTTTCTGGAAAGAAGCCTATGGGCATAAGGAAAACATTCTAAATCAGCCCGATAAGTATGCAAACCAATTCATTATGTATAACTATGGCCCTTGGGATCGCCTAGATGGCAATAAGCCTTTTATTGAAGGTGTCGGCCCAAAACCATTAGGGGCACAATTTTATCCCGTAGACATGACCAAGGAAGAATTTGCCGAATCACACCTAAAAGACAAGGAAAGTCTATACACTATTTTAAGGCGGGATGATCAAGGAGCACTATACACCATTCCCTACCATAAGTTTTTTGCCAAAGAAACCCAAGAAGCGGCGAAGCTACTTGAAGAAGCCGCTGAATATGCCGATAACAAGGAATTTAAAAATTACCTAAAAATTCGGGCAAAAGCACTACGTACTAGTGATTTTCGAGCAAGCGACCTAGCGTGGCTAGACATGAAAACCAATCACATTGACGTAGTCGTTGGGCCTATTGAGACCTATGAAGATCAATTATTTGGCTATAAAGCGTCTCATGCATGCTACATTTTAGTCAAGGATATGGCATGGAGCAAGCGTTTAGCCAAATATGCCCAATTCTTGCCACAGCTACAAAAAGACCTTCCCGTAGCCGCCAAATATAAAGCCGAAAAACCTGGAAGTGACACCGAATTGAATGCCTATGATGCCATATACTATGCAGGGGATTGCAATGCAGGCTCTAAAACCATTGCCATAAATTTACCGAATGATGAGTATGTTCAGCTCAAAAAAGGTACTCGCCGACTGCAATTAAAAAATGTCATGAAAGCAAAATTTGACAAAATCCTAATGCCGATAGCTAAGGAGTTGATCGACCCAGAACAAGTAAAATTAATCAACTTTGATGCCTTCTTTGCGAATACTATGTTTCACGAAGTAGCACATGGACTAGGTATTAAAAATACCATCAACGGAAAAGGTTCTGTACGTAAAGCATTGATGGAGCATGCTTCTGCCTTGGAAGAAGGCAAAGCGGATATGCTTGGCTTGTACATGGTGCGTCAATTGCATAAAAAAGGTGAAATCACTGGAGATATCAAAGGGTATTACACTACGTTTATGACAAGTATTTTTCGGTCTATTCGATTTGGAAGTTCTTCTGCTCATGGCAAAGCCAATATGATTCGGTTTAATTATTTTAAAGAGATGGGTGCTTTCGCAAAAAACAAGGAAACTGGAAAATACAAGATTGATTTTGATGCCTTTGAGAAGGCGATGGACTCCCTTTCGGAAAAAATTCTAACCTTACAAGGGGATGGGGATTATGAAGCGGTCGCCAAACTCGTTGCCGAAAAAGGTGTCATTGATAATGACCTTCAAGCTGACTTAGACATGCTTAATCAAAAAGGAATACCTATTGATATTGTGTTTGAATAAAATAGGAAAATCTAAACAGTTACAAAAAATAAAGCACGGGTGACTTGTCACCCGTGCTTTTAAAAGTACTATCTAAATCGTTAAGAGCGTCCATAGCCCCCCCAAGCTATGCCCTTAAGGATAAAGAACAATCATTCAATAATCAACTTCTTTGTAACCATTTGATTATCAACATTTAATCTCATATAATACATCCCCGCAGCCAAGCTACTTACGTCAATCACTCCGTTATACTCTTCAAAAACTTGAATAACTTTACCCACACTATTCAAAATATTTATATTTTGTATTTTAAATACCTGGGGAATATCTAAGCGAATATTTCCACTAGCTGGATTAGGAGAAATACTTATTAATCGCTCCAATTCTCCAACATTTTCATTCCCTACAACACAGTTAACTTCTGTAGTAGAATTACAGCCTTCCTTATTATTTACAATTAAAACGTTGATCAAATTTCCTTCTTTTAATCTTTTACAAATACCTTTTGCATCACAATCATAAAGACTTGGATTATTATAGATTTCCAGCCTAGTAACCGACTCTAAATTCTCTAAACCATCAAGAGTAAACAACTTTGGATTGTCATTAATTGAAAGCTTTTCAGTCACAGTGGTCAATTCGCTTAAGACTGAAAGTTCTTCAATTTCATCATTATTGAATATCCCTAAGCCTTTTACCTCCGAAACTCCTTGAATCGCACTTATATCTGTCATGGATGGATTAAAGCAGAACATTAGTGTTCCTTGACAAGTAATGTTTTCATAGCCGTTCAGGGTCAACATTGTCTCATTACTATCAATAACAACAGTCTCAGCAACATTTACTCCTGACACCAGCCCAGAGATATCTTCCATCAAAACGTTATGGCTCACAATAAACTGGATACCGACGGAATTCAATTTGTTTAAGCCACTGAGATTTTTCAACATGGGCGCACCAGATATAATAAAACTACCCGTCACTTCTTTTAGCGCACTTAATTCTGTCAGATCATTGCCTTTAAACTTAATTAAGTAAAAATCTCCATTTACTTTTTTTAGGTCTTTCAATCCAGAAAGATTGTCAATATCCGTGTTGCCCGTAGGAATCCCCCATTCATAGGTCAAATTGGCTCCAATTATTAAGTCGCCAGAATATTCCGCTAGATTAGGGTTTGCAAGGACAAAGGCATCTAATTCAGCTTGTGTTTTTATATGTAGAGCCTTCACTCCTACACTTAAAAAACAGGTAATAAAAATCAAAAGTGTAATTTGGTAAATCTTTTTCATCTTGCAAAATTTTGTTATATAATATATATATGACGAGGAATAAAGCTAAAACGCTGCTTGGTAGATGAATTTAAGTAGTAACGTATGCGTTTAATTTCTAATAGATTTAAAGTAACCACTCCATACAAGCTTTCTGTAAAATTGGAAAGAATTGTTGATGGATTACGGTCAATTCTTTCTTTTTAGTC
>CAYTLX010000030.1:0-11873 GCA_964438645.1 uncultured Saprospiraceae bacterium
AAACTTATCAAAGCAAAAACATTCAATTAAGAAGACAAATATTGGATGCGGAAATTGCTTCTTTTAAGGCTTCCGTCGGGTGGCAATTGGGTCTTGGTGGGCAGGTGCCTGCTTACGCAAAGTCAAATTTGAGCACAGTGCAAAATGATGGAAATATTGCCTTTCAAGCCGTGAATTATAATAACAGCTCCATTGGAGCCAAATTGTCAAAAACAATTTGGCAGACGGGGGGAGAGATTCAGATAGCTTCGGGCTTGCAAAGATTTGATAATTTTAGTTCCCAAAAGCATGTATATAATGGGATCCCAATTCGACTGTCCTTTCGACAAAAGTTAGCAGGTTATAATCCATACAAGTGGGAAAAAGAGAATAATCTAATTAAGAAAGAAATTAATCAGCGACAATCTAAAGTGGACAAAATGATGATTCGTCGGGACATTACTGAAGCATTTTTTGATGTGCTATTGGCCCAAAATGAAATTCAAGCCAGTGAGAATGATGTGGCGCTTACGCAAGAGTTGATGAACATTGCGCAAGTACAGGATAGTTTGGGCGTTATTTCAAAAAAGCAGCTCTTGCAATTGCAGCTACAATTGAAATTGGCTCAGTCTAAGCTTAATATTGCGGACTCTCAATTGATGTCGGCCAAAAGTCGATTGAGCACCTTGCTAGGTAATCGCATAAATTTAGAGGATAAGTTTGCAATTCCACTACCTGTGTCTTCCCATGCTGATGTCGATGCTATTGTTCATTTTGCGAAAGCAAATAGACCAGAGTGGTTAGAATATCGTCGAAGAATTCAAGCACAGTCCGAACAAGTAAAGTGGACTTCTCGAAAATATGGCCCTTATATCGGTCTGGATGCATCTGTTGGAGTGATACGAAGTGATGTGGCGCTGTCACCGATTTATACGGATGCCCAACAAGATTATGGCATTAGTTTGAGCTTTAATATTCCCATATTTGATAGCCACTTGAAACAAAATAAAGTGCTCACTGAAAAGCTAAAATTAGAAGAGCAAAAAAATGAAAGTCAACAAGCCATGATGAAATTGGAAGATGAAATCATTCGCTTGGCTAAGGAATTTGATGCTTGTCAAAAACGTTTAGATTTTGCCAAAGAAATACAAGATATTGCGACTCAAAACCTTAAAATCACTACGGAAACCTTTAAGCAAGGCTTGATAAATATTGCTGAATTAAACCTAGCTATTCAAGCTAAAAATCAGGCGTTGCGTAACTATCTAACTGAGACAAGAAGATATTGGCTTTTTTACTACGAACTAAACCTTTAAAAAAACTAAAACATGGTAGAATTAAAAGAAGTTGTGAAAAAATATCAAACAGCAGATATTGAGACCACAGCATTGCATAACATTAATCTTTCGGTACAAAATGGGGAGTTTGTGTCCATTATGGGGCCTTCAGGTTGTGGAAAGAGTACCTTGCTCAATGTGATTGGGCTCTTAGACAAGCCTTCTAAAGGAAAAATACTTTTTAATGGGCAGTTGGCTAATCAGTTGAGTGCCAAAGAATTAGCTAGGTTTAGAAATCAAAATATAGGTTTTATTTTCCAAAGCTTTCATCTTATCAACGACCTGAAAGTAATTGACAATGTGGAGTTGCCGCTTATTTATCGCAAGATGTCAAGCAAAGGTCGCCGTCAGTTAGCCGAAGCGTCTTTGGAAAAAGTGGGGCTCCGAAATAGAATGAATCATCATCCTTCTCAACTTTCAGGTGGGCAAAGGCAGCGAGTGGCCATTGCTCGTGCCATAGTGGGACAACCCAAGTTGATATTAGCGGATGAGCCCACAGGAAATTTAGATAGTAAAAATGGTCAAGATGTAATGCAGTTACTCATTGACATGAATCAAAAAAATGACACGACCATTATTATGGTGACACATGATGAGTCGATGGCCAAGCAAACGGAGCGATTGATTCGTTTGTATGATGGAGCTCAAGTTTATTAAACCCAAAAATAAATATTATGATTAAGCATTATTTAAAAAATGCCATTTCAGCTTTCGCAAAAAATAAATTTGTGACTTTTATTAATGTATTTGGGGTAAGTTTTACATTAATTGTTGTTACTCTTTTGTTTTCTTTTTTTGACCTAGAGTGGGGAACAAGTGGCCCTAATGAGCACCGATATGATATTGTTCAACTAAGCAGTATGGAAATGATTGCCTACAGCTATGATACTATCTATCATCTGGATTCTTCTTTTGTTGATGATGCTTGGGTGTACGACACCGTTGACTATGATGTACAAAAAGGAGATGGAGTTTCCAATTCTACGTCTCAGGTATCTTACACGACCATAAAAAAATATTTGTCTAATCTAAAAGAAGCAAAAGAGAAAACATTTTTTACATCTAATTCAAGTAATGTTTTTTTGCCATCAGGAAAATTGAGTGTCAGAACCAACTATACGGATGAACATTATTGGAATTTGTATCCTTATCAGGTTTTGGAAGGACGATATTTTAATGAATCGGATGTACAGAATAATAAGCCCGTGGTGGTTATTACAGAAAAATTGGCTAAAAAATATTTTGGAAAGAAACAGGTAGTTGGTCAAGTTTTGGAAATGGGTCAAAAGAACTGGCAAGTAATCGGCGTGGTTAAAAACCCAAGAGAATATGAATTTGATTGCTTTGTTCCCTATACCCACTTGGCCTCGCATGAACTAAATGATGATCAGCCACTAGGTGGGTTTGTCGTGTCTTTTCTGACAAAAGATAAAGTACAGATAAAAAGGTTAAAGGTGGAGTTGGAAACCATAGAGAAAACAATTGTGCCTTATGAAGACTATACGGATTTTTTCTTTTATCCAACCACCTTTCGAGAAGGTTATGCGGCACATCTTTTGAGGGTAAATTCAAAGGATGCAAAAAAATCCTTGCGTAAAATGAGATTTAGATTTTCATTATTTGGCTTTTTCTTTTTATTACTTCCTATTCTTAACTTGTTGAATATCAATCTCTCCCGAGTTTTTGAGCGTCGGTCAGAAATAGGAATCCGAAAAGCTTTCGGAGCGGAAACAAAAGATATTTTCCTACAATTTTTGTTTGAAAGTGTACTACTAAGTCTGGTCGCTGGGTTGTTAGCTATGGTGGCTTCTTATTTTTTGATTCATCTTGTAAATCACAGCGAAATCCTAGATAATAAGTTAATCCTAAACTCGGGGATTGTTTTGTATGGTATGCTAGCAGCCATTGTTTTTGGCTTTTTGTTTGGCGTATTACCTGCTACAACCGTATCGAAACTTAATATTGTCAAAGCACTTAAAAATTAAAATGATGAATACTCAAATACTAAAGATCTTGTGGCATAAAAAAGAAAAGCAATTCTTCTTTTTTGTTGAAATACTTATTATCTTTTTTGTGATAACGATGACATTCTTATACGGCTATGACCACCTAAAAAACTACTTTGTCAAGCTGGGATATGAGACCAAAAATCAGTATATCGTTCGAGCAGATTTTAATTCATTTAAGGATAGTGTCGAGCTGGTGCGCATCAAAAAATTATTGAGTCAAGAAATAAAGCAGGTTGACGGTGTAGAATCCGTAGCCTGGGTCTCGGGTTCGGCGCCTATGACCTTTAATAATTGGGGATTTGGTAATGACGATTTAGGATTTCGCTACCATGCAAATTTTTTGGGCGCAGACAAAAATATTGTATCCGCACTAGAATTAAACATTGTTAAAGGGCGCGGATTTGAACAAGATGATTATAATGATAAATATATTCCCATCATTATAAATAAAAAACTGTATGATTTGATAGCAAAGGCAAAGGGGCATGAAATGGTGGATTCAATATATACGGCTTTTACGGAATTTCATATTGTTGGAGTGGTTGACCATTACAAACAAAATAGCGAATTTCAAAAGGAAGGCTACTATTTGATTGCTTTGGATCACCCATTATTTCTTGACAATATAGGCGGAGGTCTAACAAAACTATTGATTAAGACTAAAGATGGAGCCAATCCAAGTTTTCAGAGTAAGATTAGTAGCACCTATGGTGATGTAGCAAAAATTCATGACATCTATATCAATCAACTTGATGAAGATCGAAAGCATGAGAGCGCATCTTATTGGTTACAGCTAATCGCTATAGGAATAATTGCGTTGTTTTTGTTGATCAATATTAGCTTAGGTCTTATTGGAATATTATCGCACAATATCAGTCAAAGAAAATCGGAGATAGGCTTGCGCAAAGCACTTGGAGCTACAACATCACAGGTAGTCAAGCAGTTTGTAGGAGAAGTAATGTTGGTGGCTGGAGCCGCCTTGTTGGTGGGCTTGATGGTCATCTTACAATTGCCTTATGTTACAGAATTTGAATTTGAGAAAAAGGATTTATTTATTGCGACAGCATTATCCTTAACTTTTATTATTATTTTACTACTTTTGAGCAGCATTGTGCCTAGTTTGCACGGTGCACAAATTGAACCAAGTACCGCCTTACATGAAGAGTAACCAAAAAATATTAATTATAGATGATGACCGCCTAGTGGGCTCATCAATTTCCTTGTTATTAAAAAAAAAGGACTATGAGATAGTATATTTGAGCCATCCATCCAAAATTAAAGTCTTTTTTCAAGAAAATAGAGTGGACTTGGTGATTTTGGACATGAATTTTGCCATTGATACTAGTGGCAAACAAGGACTTGCTGCTTTACAGTTGATACAATCACTGCAAAAAAATGTGCCTGTTATATTGATTACAGGATGGGCGACCGTACAATTGGCCGTTACCGGAATGAAGTATGGAGCCGTAGATTTCTTTGCAAAACCTTGGGAAAATGCAAAGCTTTTAGAAAGTATTGATAAATTTATCCAGACACAACCTGTCATCACCCAAAATCCGAATTACATCGTTGGGAAGCACGAAAGCATCCAACAGCTCTGGAAAATAATCCGTAAGGTGAGCCAAACAGATGCATCTATCTTAATTTCAGGGCCTTCTGGCTCTGGTAAAGAGTTGATTGCGGAAGCCATTCACCAAAACTCCAACAGAGTCGAAGCGCCTTTGGTCAAAGTAAACCTAGGGGCGATTCCTTCCACCCTATTTGAAAGTGAAATGTTTGGCGTAAGCAAAGGGGCTTTTACAGGCGCAGAGCGCACAAGAATAGGAAAGTTTGAAAAGGCAAATAATGGAACCATTTTTTTAGACGAAATAGGGGAGCTAGCCATTGAAAATCAAGTCAAGCTATTGCGAATTTTGCAAGAACGGCAATTTGAAAAATTAGGAAGTAATTTGGAGCAAAAGCTGAATGTTAGGATTGTTTCTGCAACGAATAAAGATTTGCCCAAGCTTATTTCTGAAGGAAAGTTTAGAGATGACTTGTACTATCGACTAAATGTCATAGAAATCAAAATCCCGTCTTTAGATGAACGCAAGTCGGATATTCCGATCTTAGCCAAACACTTTGTGGAGCAGCTAAATAATATTTATGACAGAGCGATTTACTTAGAACTACCTACTTTGAAGTGGCTAGAAAATCAAAGCTATGCAGGCAATGTCAGGCAATTAAAAAATATGATTCAAAGGGCTTACATCCTTTCGGAAAAAGCGTCATTGTCTATTAAGGATTTCCAACAGGCAGATACTATCTCTATTGGTGAAAAACCGATTCAAAAACTAAATGAATTGGAGAAAAGAATGGTACAGCGTGCCCTGAAATATTATAATTTTAATATTAGTAAAAGCGCTGATTCTTTAGGCATTACACGTAGCGCCCTTTATCGAAAGATGACAAAGCATAAATTAGAACGAGAATGAAGTTGAAATATAAATATGGTGTTTGGATTATTGTCCTTCATTTTGTGTTGGGCATAAGTGGATATCATGCTATTCAATCGACACAAAAGCCGTATCTTATTTTTGTACTAGAAGCTTTCATTTTGGTGTCTTTGGTATTGTCAATTTGGTTTTATATAAAATTTAAATTTCCTAAAAATTTTATAAAATTTAGCAAACAGCTTATCCAAGAAGATGATTTTAATGTGCAATACCTAAAGACGGATAATGAACAATTGAATGAGTTATACGAAGTATTTAACGCAATGGTTGAGAAAATTTCATTGGAACGGCGATTTTCTGAAGAACAAAATCATTTTCTTAAGGATGTACTTAATGCTTCTCCCGTTGGCGTAATCCTATTGAATCTGGATGATAAAATCGAGTCGATTAATCCAAAGGCAAAGAGCTCACTAGGTCTATCGGATGCAGATATTGGGTTAAGCCTAGACGAATCAAAGGCAATCATAAAATTTAATTTGGCAGCCACAGATTCTAAAATCGTAAATATCGGTGGCACCCAAAAATTAAAATATTCTATTCGTTCTTTTTATCATCGTGGATTTCAACGTAAGTTACTAACAATCAGCGACTTACAAAAGGAAATATTAGAAGCAGAAAAGGTGTCCTATTCCAAAGTGATTCGGATGATGGCTCATGAAATTAACAATTCCATCGGCCCAATTAACTCTATCCTGAATACCGTGAAAGACGAGTATCCGAATGACGAATTAATTAATGACGTATTGACAACGGCCATCAGCCGCACCAAGTCTCTGAATGTTTTTATGCAGAATTTTGCCAATGTTGTTCGCTTACCCGAGCCTATTTTAATTGACCAAGACATCGTGCCTTGTGTTGACTCGGTACTACGCCTTATACAGCCTGTCATCGAAAAAAAAGGGATTACCTTGCACACAGATTTGCTCCATTCGCTCAAATTAAAAATGGATCCCCATCAGATGGAGCAAGTACTCATAAATATTCTTAAAAACAGCATTGAAGCAATAGATCAACATGGAGAAATAAAAATCGTATTAACTACACATAGCCTTGTTATTTCTGACAACGGCAAAGGGTTTTCAAAGAAAGAAGCTGCGATGCTTTTTTCCCCATTTTACACCACTAAGCCGCTAGGTCAAGGAATTGGATTGACGATTATTCAACGGGTTTTAGTAGGCCATGGATTTGATTTTTCGCTGACAGCCAAAGAGGGTTGGACACATTTTGTTATTGGGTATAATAAAACGATCCAGTGAAAAACAGTGAACGGCGGCAGCCGCAACAACACAGCTCTTAGATGCTTATCTAAGCTTAGCCCATAGAGCAACTATGGGCTAAACGACAGCGTCCCCAAAAAACAAAGCCACAAAGATTTACAACCCAAGCAAAATCTCCACAGGCTCTTTGGCGCCAAAAAGCATGCGCTCGGGATGCTCCAACATCTCTTTAATCTTGTAAAGAAAGCCGACCGATTCTTTGCCATCAATAATCCGATGATCATAGGACAAAGCAACATACATTATCGGACGGATGACCACTTGTCCATTTTCGGCTACGGGTCGTTCCACGATGTTATGCATACCTAGGATGGCGCTTTGGGGTGGGTTGATGATGGGTGTGCTTAGCATAGAGCCAAAAACACCGCCATTGGTAATGGTGAAGGTGCCGCCTTCCATCTCTTGCAAAGTAATCTTGCCATCTCTGGCTTTAATGGCCAACCGTTTGATTTCGGCTTCGATCTCAAAAAAGCTCATGACTTCTGCATTGCGCCCCACAGGAACCATCAATCCCTTCGGGGAGCTGACGGCAATGCCGATGTCCGCATAATCATGAAAAATGACTTCTTTGTCTTTTAATTGGGCATTGACGGCTGGATAGAGCTGAATGGCTTCAGTGACGGCTTTGGTAAAAAAAGACATGAAGCCTAGGTTCGTGCCGTGTTTTTTCTTGAAGGCTTCCTTGTATTTTTTGCGAATGTCCATGATGGGCTTCATGTTCACTTCATTGAAGGTCGTCAACATGGCGGTTTCATTCTTGACGGAGACTAAGCGTTGGGCTATTTTGCGTCGAAGCATAGACATTTTCTTCGTCTCAGTGTGGCGTGTGCCCCCCCATCCTTGTACAAATGAAGCGTCAAATCCACCTGATAGGGCTTGTAAAACATCTTGCTTCACAATCCGCCCTTGACTGCCAGAACCGTTGATTTTGTTGGCAGGGATGTTGTGCTCGGCCATGATGTTTTTGGCCACAGGCGTAACCTTTTTATCGGTTGCACTTGGGGTCGGTGTGGCAGCGACAGGCGCTGGCTTGGGTGTCGGCGTGGCTTCCACCTTAGGGGTTTCTTTTGGAGTTTCAGGTGCTTTTGCGGAAGCAGGTCGGGGCGCATCTGTATCAATTAGGCAGATGACTTGTCCGACTTTGACGGCATCTCCATTTTCGGCTTTGAGTGTGATGATGCCCGCTTCTTCGGAAGGTAGCTCTAAAGTGGCTTTGTCGGAATCTATCTCCGCAATAATTTGGTCTCTGTCCACCCAATCCCCATCTTCTACTAGCCATTCAGCGATTTCTACTTCGGTGATGGACTCTCCAGGACTAGGGACTTTCATTTCAAATAAAGGCATGATTTATATTTTTATTTTGCGTGTGCAAAAACGTGATCAAAAATGGTTTTTTGTCTCTTTTCAAAGACTTCTTTGGAGCCAGATGCAGGGCTTCCTGATGCTGCTCTAGCAATGACGCTCAACGAAGTAAGGCGGTAATGCATATAAATATAACTCCAAGCGCCCATATTCTCCGGCTCTTCTTGTACCCAAATGTACTGGGCTTTAGCGCCATATTTTTTAACAATCTTAGCCAACTCCTTTTCAGGTAAAGGGTATAGTTGCTCTAGTCGGACAATTGCGATATTTTGCCCTTTCTTTCGCTTTTCTTTTTCTTCGAGTAAATCATAGTAGATTTTACCACTACACAAAATCACCGTATCAATGTCCTTCGTTTTTACCGAAAGGTCATCAATCACCGACTGAAAATGCCCCGTAGCCAATTCCTTCATCGAAGAAACTGCTTTGGGGTAACGCAGTAGCTTTTTGGGGGTAAAAACAATTAACGGAACTCTAAAATCACGCTTGATTTGCGTCCGCAATAAATGATAGAAATTGGCTGGTGTGGTTGGATTACAAACCTGCATATTGGCTTCAGCGCATTGCTGCAAAAAACGCTCCATCCGCGCACTGGAGTGCTCCGAACCCATGCCTTCAAAGCCGTGTGGCAAAAGCAGGACAAGTCCGTTCATCGCTTTCCATTTGTCTGCCGCCGAAGAAATAAATTGGTCAACAATAATCTGCGCACCATTAAAGAAATCCCCAAATTGAGCTTCCCAAATCGTCAATCCATTGGGAACGTCAAAAGCATATCCATATTCAAACCCAAGCACCCCATATTCCGACAGGAGCGAGTTGTAAATATGAAAAGCCCCTTGTTGGTCAGAGATGTTTTTTAAAGGATAATATTCTTCTTCGGTATCTTCGGCTTTGAGCACTCCATGTCTGTGCGAGAAAGTGCCACGCTCAACATCTTGCCCCGAGATACGGACAGGATGCCCTTCCGACAGCAACGTGCCATACGCTAAGGTCTCGGCTGTCCCCCAATCCAATTTGTTGGCTTGCACCATTTTTAAGCGGTCTTGCATTAATTTTTTTATCTTCCGAAAGAAGTTAATGTCTTCGGGCAGTGTAAATAGTTTTTGCGCAAGCGCTTCTAGTTTCTTTTGATTAAAGTGGGTTTTTACCTTCTTGTCGAAGTCTGCTAACTTCGGGATGTGAAATCCATCCCATTCCTCGTGCATGAAGTTTTGAATGATCGCCTTATGAGATGACTTGGAAAGCTCAAATTTTGCATTTAGTTTTTGCTCCAGTTCTTCTTTCTTTTTTTGCGTAAGCGCATCACTCAAAACACCTTGTTCATTCAGTTTTTGGGAATAAATGGCCAACAAATCTGGATGCTTGGCAATGGTTTTGTAGAGCTTTGGCTGGGTAAATTTGGGCTCATCTCCTTCATTATGCCCATATTTTCGGTATCCCAATAAGTCAATAAAAACATCCTTGTGAAAATTCTGCCGATAGGCAACCGCCAACTCAATAACCGTTGCCACCGCTTCGATATCGTCTCCATTTACATGAAAAATGGGACTTAAACTCACCTTGCCTACATCGGTGCAATAGGTGCTCGTCCTTGCGTCCAAATAGTTGGTCGTAAAGCCGACTTGATTGTTGACAACGATATGAATGGTGCCGCCCGTTCGATACCCGTCCAATCCGGCCATCTGCACCACTTCATACGTCAATCCCTGCCCTGCGATGGCGGCGTCCCCATGAATAATGATGGGTAAAATTTCTTTTTCTCCATCGAGTTTTAGATCCAATTTTGCTCTGCTCAAGCCTTCTGCAACAGCTCCGACTGCTTCCAAATGAGAAGGGTTGGGGCAAAGCGTTAGTTTTATTTCTCCGTTATTTTTGGTTTTTATTTTTTTGGTATAGCCTAGGTGATATTTGACATCTCCATCAAACGAATCGTCATCGTCATATCCTTTACCATAAAACTCGTCAAATATTTGATTGTAGGGCTTCTCAAAAATATGGGCGATCGTATTGAGTCGTCCCCGATGTGCCATGCCAAATACAAACTCCTTGGCGCCTGTCTTTACGGCTTCTTCAACGAGCTTGTCCAAAGCAGGAATTAGGACTTCTCCCCCTTCAATAGAAAATCGCTTTTGTCCGACAAATTTCTTTTGCAAGAATTGCTCAAAAACAACGGCTTTGTTTAAAGTGTCATGCAATTTTATTTTTTGCTCTGGCGAGAAAGTGGATTGTTCTTTTGTTTCTATCCGATCTTGAAGCCATTTGACCCGTTTGGGATCTCGGATATACATGTATTCGACGCCGATAGATTGGCAGTAGATACGTGTGAGTTGTTGGATGATTTTTGAAAGGGGGGCTGGGCCGATTCCGATTACTTCTCCAGCTTGAAAGACCGTGTCGAGATCGGCTTGCGCCAAACCAAAATTTTCAATATCCAAAGTCGGTGTATAGGTTCGACGATTTCTAACGGGATTGGTTTTGGTGAATAGGTGCCCCCGAAAGCGGTAGCCATTAATCAAGTTGATGACTTTAAATTCTTTGTGCATCTGTTCGGGCACTACAGCTTGCTCGGAGTTATAGTCCGTTTGATGGAAGTCAAATCCTTCAAAAAACTTGCGCCAGCCAAAATCGACAGATTCGGGATTGATTTTGTACTGTTGATATAGCTCTTCAATAACTTGGCTGTGAGCCGCACCTAGAAAAGTTAGGTTGTCTTGCATAATTCGATTTGTAGTACTTCTTTTTCCTTTCGGAAAAAGGAGTGTTCTATTGATTTTTTGTTTCCACAACGTTTATGTGTGGGCTCTTTCTCAAACGAAACACCCCCTAGATTGTTTGCGAATGACGAGAGAAAGCCACAATCTTCTTAGTGTTTAGCGTCAAATATCTTGCAAAGACAAGGATTATTGGCTTTTGATTGTTTTTTGTGCTTATTTTTGACGAAACTTACAGAAAAATAAATGATATGTTGAAATGGACGATGTTTTTTGCTTTTTGGGTCTTAGGCTTGGGTCTTTTTGCGCAAGCGCCTGTGAATCAACCAGCCTATTCTAGGGTTCGAGTCTTTTTGGGAGCAAATAGTATAGAAGATTTGTCCCGTTTAGGGCTCGAAGTGGATCATGGTATTTTCCGCAAGGGAGTCTATATCGAAAATGATTTTTCCGCAAGGGAAATCAATCTAATAAAATCTGCGGGGTTTAAGTATGACATGATTATCGACGATGTGCAGGCTTATTATCAAGCACCCCATGCTTTCGCAAAAATACAATCACGTGGAGCCAATTGCTCTCAAGAAGTGAATGTGAACCATTGGAAGACCCCGACCCAATACACTGGGGGCTCCATGGGCGGATATTTGACACTGAGCGAGTTGTATGCGGTTTTGGATACCATGGCAGCTAGATATCCGAATTTAAT
>CAYTLX010000031.1:0-7046 GCA_964438645.1 uncultured Saprospiraceae bacterium
AAGAGCAGATTATGGATGTGTTTGAAGAGTCTTTTTTGAAAAATATTAAGAAGGGGTGGGTGGAGGTGGAGTAGGTGTTGTCGCTTTGCTCCGTTCATTTGTCGCTTCGCTCCGTTTTTTCTATGTTGAATTAAACCGTTGGGATATTGTGGCGTTATAGATTTGGGTTATTAGTAAAACTGTGAAGGAATTATGTGCAAATCAACGAAATCATGAAAGTAATTTTACCGTTTTTAATTATAGTATGGATGGTTTCCTGTAAACAGGAAGCTAAGGAGAAACTTCATAAAGCGTATGTCCATCCTTCCGTTAAGACTAAAAGCGTGGAAAAAGGTGGGGTCGCTTGCGCAAATCCCTATGCAGCCGAAGCGGGAAATGCTATCTTACTAAAAGGTGGAAATGCGATAGATGCAGCGATTGCTACCCAATTCGCTTTGGCGGTGACTTTTCCTTTAGGGGGCAATATTGGCGGTGGCGGTTTTATGGTGATTCGCCTGAATGATGGACAAACTGCGAGCTTGGATTATCGAGAAATGGCTCCTACGGGGGCAACTAAGGATATGTATTTGGATGCACAGGGCAATTTTTTGGATAGCTTGAGTCGATATGGTGGTTTGGCTAGTGGGGTGCCTGGTTCCGTTGCCGGAATGGTAGAAGCTCATACCCAATACGGCTCATTGCCCTTTGGGGACTTGGTAGCGCCTGCTATTAAATTGGCGAAAGAAGGCTTCCCAATCACTACCTTAGAAGCTAATCGGCTGAACAAATCTAAACGGATAATTAAAGCATACAATCGTGCTCCTGTTGCTTTTGTCAAGAAAGAGCCTTGGAAAGCGGGGGATACCTTGCGGCAAACAGATTTAGCGGCTACGCTTACTTTGATTGCGCTACAAGGGCGGGATGGATTTTATAAAGGAAAAATTGCGCAAGCCATCGTGGATGAAGTGAAAGCGACTAATGGAATTATTACCTTGGAAGATTTGGCCAATTATAAAGCCATTTGGCGTAAGCCCGTCGAAGGTTATTATCGAGATTATCAAGTCATTTCTATGCCGCCTCCTTCTTCTGGGGGAGTGACTTTGATGCAGTTATTGGAGACCGTCGAAGGATTTAGAATGGACACTATGCAGATGCATTCCGTGGATGCCATGCATCTAATGGTCGAAGCCGAGCGCAGAGTGTATGCAGATAGAGCTACTCATTTGGGAGATGTCGATTTTTATCCAGTTCCGATGGAAGGGCTATTGGATTCTAGCTATATTCATGGACGAATGCCCGTCATTCCCGAAAGGGCGACTCCGTCAAAGGAGATAAAAGCAGGTCACCCAAAAGAAAAAGAACATGAGCAGACGACGCATTTTAGTGTGGTCGATCAGTTCGGAAATGCAGTGGCTACGACAACGACCATCAACTCATTGTATGGTTCCAAAGTCGTGGTTAAGGGGGGCGGTTTCTTTATGAATAACGAAATGGATGATTTTTCTGCAAAGCCAGGTGTGCCTAATCAATTCGGACTTATAGGCAATGAAGCGAATGCCATTGCGCCTGGAAAACGGATGTTGAGCTCCATGA
Source organism: uncultured Saprospiraceae bacterium (assembly GCA_964438645.1). Classification (GTDB taxonomy): domain Bacteria; phylum Bacteroidota; class Bacteroidia; order Chitinophagales; family Saprospiraceae; genus HyVt-613. The sequence continues at coordinate 1,573 of CAYTLX010000031.1, forward strand.
CTCCCACGATATTGGCCAAAGATGGAAAATGGATAATGGTGCTTGGAAGTCCTGGTGGCTCGACCATCATTACTTCAGTTTTTCAAACGGTGGTCAATGTGACAGAATTTGGTCAATCAGGTGCAGAAGCTGTAGCCGCAGGTCGGTTTCATCATCAATGGCGACCAGATACGATTTTTATCGAAAAAAATGTATTTAGTGCAGATGTTTTATCAGGACTTCGGGCCAAGGGGCATATCATCGTCGAACGTTCCAATATCGGTGCAGTGGATGCGATTTTTAGGTCTCCTGACGGGAAAATTGAATTGGTGGCTGACCCTAGATGGGATGATAGCGTAGATGGGGAATAGGGATGGATGCTTTATTTGTAACTTTTATACCTATTTTCTGCCTTAAAACAGGACACCTAAACAGTTAACTTTTTTTTTACAAAATAAATTCACAAATCATGAAGAAGTATTTAGTATTAATCCTAATGATAGTTTTTATGCATCAAGGGGCAAAAGCCACTCCTTGTGTGCCAATGTCTATGGATACTTGTATTATCCCGCAAGCAATAGTCGCCTATGGTTTGGGTTTAAGCTGCGCAAATCCAACAACAACCTTAGTCGGTAATTCTACAAGTACAGATGTAACATTTCAGTGGCGCGGCCCCAATAATACTAACCATGAAGGTATGTCTTGGACGGTCTCTGAACCTGGAAATTATGTTTTAGTGGTCGCAAATGTTAGTGATAGTACTTGCATGGATAGTACAAGCCTTTGGATCATTCAAGATACAATTAGACCTACCTTTGTGACATCGGTTTCGGATAGCTGCCTTGATTCTTGTTTGACTATTTTAGAAAACGCCTATAGTCCCCTAGTCTCTTTTGAGTGGACGACTCCGCTGGGTCAAGTATTGCAAGGAGATAGTATAGATGTCTGTTTGTCAGGTGTTTATAATGTAGTAGCTACGGATAGTATAAATGGTTGTAGCTCAATGCGTGCGATTGAAATATCCGACTGCGTTGTTGCGTACCAAGATGTGGCTGCTAGTAAATTAAGTATTCGGCCAACGGTCTCTAATGATATTATTGAAATTGGAAGAGTAGAAGATGAGCTGTTGAATGTGCAGATATTTACTATTACCGGGATTATGATGAAGACAACGAAAACGAAGTTCATTGATGTGTCAAATTTTCCGAAAGGGCAGTACTATATAAAAGCGCAGTTGGAAGAAGGGAAAATAGCTTTTGGACGCTTTATCGTTGAATGATTAAAATTGCGCATGGCAAGAGAAAACTACATCACAAGCAAAACTTATCAATTACAACGTTTTTGTGGCAAAGGCGGATGGACTTATGCTCTTATCCCCGAAATAAAACAAAACCCTAAGAATCCATTCGGATGGGTCGTCGTCAAAGGCTGGATTGATGACTACGAACTCAAACAAGTCAAATTGATGCCCATGGGCAACGGTCAATTATTCTTGCCTGTCAAAGCAAGCATTCGTAAGAAAATCCATAAAAGTGCTGGAGATATTGTTTTTATTGAGCTGGCCTTGGATGATTCGAGCGTCCAGATTCCTGACTTTTTATTGGATTGTTTTTCGGAAGAACCCAAACAGATTTTGAAGACCTTTTTGAGTTTTACGCAGGGGCAACAAAAAACTTACATTGACTGGATTAATACGGCTCAAAAAGAAGAAACTCGTGCTCAGCGCATCGCGACCATGATGGAAAGGCTTGAGATGGGGAGGGTGTTTGGAGAAGAATTGGGTTAGTTATTTTCGGATATTGGCTCTTATAATTTTACTCATTCATAATTTTCTTGCATGTTTAATTTTGTAAAACTAATACCATCAATCCTTAATACCAATTATCACCACCAGAAATAAATCACTTATTGACTAAAACAAGAAAATCAAGGCTCCCTACAATCAAACTTTTCAGACAAATAATACAAGAATCCCAAATAAATTATTATATTTGCCAGTAACACAATCGTTTGCACAAAATAATATTTTAGTCTTCACCAAAATTGAACCAATGAGTGACCATAATTTAAAGACCTATTGGAAAAAGAATATCCGCCTATTGCTAAGTCTTTTAGCGGTTTGGTTTGTCGTCTCCTTTGGATTTGGGATTCTATTTGTGGATCAACTAAATACCATCCGAATCGGTGGGGCAAAACTAGGCTTTTGGTTCGCTCAACAAGGATCCATTTATGTTTTCTGGATTTTGATTGTCATTTATATTGTTCGGATGCACAAGCTGGACAAGGAATATGGGGTGGATGACGATTAAGTAAACGATAGTGTTCATTAAAATCGAAAAATCAACAGTATTATGAGTGTTCAAACATGGACTTACATCATCGTAGGGATTACTTTTGCCATTTATATTGGCATTGCTTTTTGGGCTAGTGCATCTTCCACTAAAGACTTTTATGTCGCAGGCGGGGGCGTATCGCCATTGGTCAATGGAATGGCGACAGCGGCAGATTGGATGTCTGCAGCTTCGTTTATTTCGATGGCAGGATTGATTTCTTTTATGGGCTATGATGGCAGCGTGTATTTGATGGGTTGGACGGGTGGATATGTATTGTTAGCCTTGTTGTTGGCGCCTTACTTGCGTAAATTTGGGAAATTTACGGTGCCAGATTTTATCGGTGACCGATATTATTCTAATGTGGCTCGAACCGTAGCCATTGTCTGTGCGATATTGATTTCTTTCACTTATGTTGCGGGACAAATGCGTGGGGTAGGAGTGGTATTTGCTCGATTTTTAGAAATTCCTATTAATACAGGAGTAGCTTTAGGCATGGCCGTCGTCTTTTTTTATGCTGTACTGGGTGGGATGAAAGGAATTACTTATACTCAAGTAGCTCAATACACCATTTTGATATTTGCCTATATGGTACCCGCTATTTTCATTTCCTTGTCGATGACGGGACATGTATTTCCACAAATGGGGTTTATAGGTCATGAAGTAGGCACGGATACTTTCCTTTTGGATAAATTAGATGGACTTCATAAAGAATTAGGTTTTGCCGCATACACCAATGGCTCTAAATCCATGATAGATGTTTTTGCTATTACCATGGCTTTGATGGTCGGAACTGCTGGGTTACCCCACGTTATCGTTCGATTTTTCACCGTGCCCAAGGTCTCTGATGCGCGCAAATCTGCTGGATGGGCGCTGTTATTTATTGCCATTCTTTATACGACGGCGCCAGCGATTGCTGTATTTGCTCGGACCAACCTAATACATACCGTCAGTAATAAAGAATATAAATCCATGCCCGAATGGTTTTCCAAATGGGAAGGAGCAGGGCTCATCACCTTCAACGATAAGAATGGAGATGGAAGAATTCAATATGTAGGCGACAAAGCTGTCAATGAATTGGAAATAGATCGCGACATTATGGTTTTGGCGAATCCAGAGATTGCCCAACTACCCAATTGGGTTATAGCTTTGGTGGCTGCGGGTGGTTTGGCGGCAGGATTATCCACGGCAGCGGGCTTATTATTGGTCATTTCCGCCGCCATCTCACATGACCTGATTAAAAAGCAATTGAACCCAAATATCTCTGAAAAAGGAGAACTACTTTGGGCTCGAATCGGTGCTTTGGTGGCTGTTTTAGTAGCGGGTTACTTTGGGATCCATCCACCTGGTTTTGTGGCGGCTACGGTCGCTTTGGCCTTTGGATTGGCAGCGGCATCCTTTTTTCCAGCCATTGTTTTAGGCATTTTTGATAAGCGGATGAATAAGGAAGGTGCCGTTGCCGGAATGGTGGCTGGTATTGTATTGATGTTTGGGTATATGGCTGTCTTTAAGCTAGGTTGGTTTGTGGATGAAAAGCCGCCAGCGAGTGCTTGGTGGTGGGGTATTTCCCCCGAAGGCTTTGGTACCGTCGCCATGCTGGTAAATTTAATAGTTTCGATGGTCGTTTCTAGATTAACACCGCCACCACCACAAGACGTCCAAGAGATGGTCGAAATGATACGAGTACCGAAAGGGGCTGGACGAGCGATTAATCATTGAACCATGTTTACTTCTTCTCCAATCGAGCGGAATAAATCGCATTATGCAACCGTGGACGTATATCCAGCGTGTAGAGTTTACGATTTGCCCTAGTTTTATAGACTCTGTTGGAAAGAAAAATAAGCATAATTTCATTGACAGGATCTACCCAAACCAATGTACCAGTATAACCAGAGTGCCCAAAAGTAGCCGTGCTTGCCTCTTTTGCGTAAGCCACTTTGCCAGGAATATATTCAAGCTGCGGCTTATCAAAACCTAAGCCCCGATAGTTGCCTTCATCGCAATATTGGCAGGTAGAAAAGTCCTTTAATACTTCTGGTTTGATGAATTGTTGCCCACCATAGCTGCCCATATTCATATACATTTGCCAAAGCTTGGCCATGTCATTGGCGGTGCCAAATAAGCCTGCATTACCGTTTACGCCACCCATCATCGCCGCACCTTCATCATGCACTGTGCCCTGAAGTTGTTTCATCCTGAAAAATGTATCCAGCTCTGTCGGTATTATTCGACTTTTTGGATAAAATCTTAAAGGGTTGAATGTCAAGGTATTAGCTCCGAGTGGTTTGTAAAAATTCGACTTCAAATAGTGCTCAAATTCAGTTCCCGTAATGTTTTCTACAATCGTCGGGAATAGATAAAAAGCCAAACCGCTATACTTGTAGCCAGGTTCTTTGTTGAGGGGAGTTTTTTTGATGGCTTTAAAGATTTTCTTACGATATTTTCTGTGAAGCCAAAGGTCGTCTGTGACATAAATAGGGTAGCGCCGTGATTTTTTGGGCTTAAAAGTACGCCACTTATACCGCCATCCGTTTCTTTTGGGTTTTTTCCGCAAGGTATTTTTCCAATAAGCTATCCAAGGTTGTAATCTAGCATTGTGCGCAAGCACCGAACGCCAAGTAATGTCCGCCTTGTTCGTATGCTTAAAATCTGGCCAAAGCTTTTTCATCGGCTCGTCCAAATGAAATTTTCCTTCACCGGTTAGTTTCATCAAAGCAGGGAGGGCAGTGGTGACCTTGGAGACCGAAGCCATATCGTAAATATCATCAATTTTTAAAGGTCGCTTGTAATCGTAAGTAGGCGAACCAAAAGTTTGATGATAGATTATTTTACCGTTTTTTGCCACGAGTACTTGAGCACCAGGGTAGGCGCCTTGCTCAATACCATAATTGACAATAGCACGGATGCTGTCTTCGAGTATATTTTTGTTCATTCCGACGGCCACTGGGGGGGCATATCCAAGGCGAAATGGCTGGTGGTCATCTGTGATTCCCCCAAATATTTTTTGAGCGGCAACAGATTGTGTCACTGGGGTATTGGTATCAATAACTAGGGTGGCGTCTGCTCCCTTGGGTATTTTCCTACCTTTCGGTAAAACCAGAATTTTTTTGGTATTCGCTTGCGCTAAAAAAGGTGCGATCGCATGGTCATTGGTCTGAACACCCG
>CAYTLX010000031.1:7056-11650 GCA_964438645.1 uncultured Saprospiraceae bacterium
TGGGCATCAACTAATTGGACATCGGTATATTTTTGAAGGCTTTCCAGCAAAGCAGGGGCAGGCATCGACGCATACAAGGCGATTTTGGTCTTCTCTAAATGTTTGAGTGGTATTAAATCCCCATTATTTTGCGTGATTTTTACGGCTTGAACTGCCTGAAAATAAGTAGTTGAATCTGTATTCAAAATGGGCATCTGAGCAGCTACTTGCGTAAAAATAAGTACGCCAAATGAGATAGCCAATGCGAAAATCCTTTGGAACATCTTTTTTTGTTGACAAGGTAGATAATTTTTGGCAAATGGATAATTCTCTCCAATAAATATTTACCAAAATATGTTAAAAATTAACGATATTATATTGAAAAGATAATTTTCAAGTTTAAAGTTTCGAAAAATAAGTATGTCATAAACGATTATTTGTACCTTTATGGGATATTCATTAAAGCTAAAAATAAAACTAGTATGAAACATCGAATTTTTTCATTTTCTTTCATTTTCTCTCTTTTTACCACCATCCTTTTTGCGCAAGCAGGCCAAATAGATTCTACTTTTGGGACAGATGGGCATGTGTTTTTGCCAGATGTACAATTGTTTAACCTACTTGATTTAGAGGATCAATCTGCCATTGTTTTAGGTATTGAAGATCAAGTATTAAGCTCTCAGACGAATTTGTACCGAATACGCTATGATGGGAGCCAAGACCTGAGTTTTGGGATCAATGGTCAAGTAACATTTGACACTTCTATGGATTTTGTGGGGTTAAATGTCGCACCTTTTGATGCGGATCGTTTTCTTGTTTATGGCAGTAATAGTGAATTAGATACGATGTCATACACAGGTTCCATTTTCAGGTACTTCAACAATGGGATAATTGATACGACTTTTGGCGATGCAGGAGTAGTTCAGTTTCCGATAAATGCTGATTTAGACTATGCAGCTGGATTATTTGTGTTGGATGATGACAAGATAGTGGTCTCCTATAACATATGGCAAGAATCTATTGTATTAAGGCGTTTTTTACCAGATGGTTCTGTTGATATGAGTTTTGGTGATTCAGGAATTGCTGAATTGGTTTATCCTGATGAGTATTCTGATTTTTCAGCACCAATGATACAAGTTAACGATAATAGTATATTTTTGTTAGGTTCTATGGATGAAGACAATATGTATGATGGAGTAGCTGCTTTAAAATTGCACCTAGATGGTACTATTGATAACAGCTTTGGGACAAGTGGTTGGGTTCATTATTCCATAGATAATTGGGCAGGCTTTGGCTTTAATGCATTTCAACTATTGGATGATGGTAAAATGCATTTTACGGGTATGATCTCTGACTCTACAGGGATTGATGTTATTTCTATTGTAACAGTTCAATTAAATACTGATGGTAGCTTGGATAATAGTTATGGTGATGGTGGAAAAAGTGTTGTGCCTTTTATTTTTGGACCAGAATCTCATGAAATAGGAGGTAGCCTTATCCAGCCAGATGGAAAAATCGTCATTTTTGGATCTTTAGGGTTTGAATGGCCATTTGTGTGTCGCTTAAACCAAAACGGTACACTTGACCACTCCTTTGGCACCAATGGTTTTAGTTATTGGGTATCTTCAAATTATAATATAGGAGGTCATCTTAATGGCGCTTTGATGAAAGATAACAGTATTTGGGGGTTGGGTTATACGGCAGATGACAATACCGATGAATTATTTGGTTTAATCATCAAATACAAATCTGGTTTATTGAGTAGCACGACCACACCTAAACCCAATCTAATACCGATGGAAGTCTATCCTAATCCCATAAAAGATGAATTTCAGGTGCAATTTGAACTCGATAATGGGGGAGAAGTGGCTATTGATTTGTTGACCCTTGCGGGAAAAAAGGTGGCTAGTTTGGGCAAGTCTTGGATGGTTGCTGGCAAACACACCAATAACTATATCCTTCCTGCTAACCTTGCTTCTGGTAATTATCTATTGACATTGCGGCAGGGCGCACAGTTGTCCAGTTTTGTGGTAAATATTGAGTAATCACTCAAGTTTTGGTACAGCGGCATAACGGTTAACGCTTACGTATCGCTTAGTTCCTATGGTAAGGACTGATGAAATCTTGCCCTAGATTTTATGAGAAATTCAAATATAAAATTTACTCAGACATAATTTTCCTAATAATAAAAATATGTCTTTTTTATATAAACTTTCACGTCAACCAAGCTGATACCAAAAATGAGCACGGACGCTACTAAAACATTCTCTCTTTAAAAGGGAGATGTAGCGGTTGGTGACCAGTCCTTTATAATGGGGATTAAAACAAAGTTTTCTTCACCTTCTGTCGTTCTAGATGAGCCGCTCCAATTTTTAGTTGTGCATACGAAAACTCATCCTTAAAATGCCCAAACGCTTTTTTGAGATTAGACTCAACAGGGTAGGGGAGCTCCCCTAACAAAACAGCCAACTCGATTAATTGCTCTTCGGAGATAATACTTGTAATATTTACTTCTTCTCCTTCTCCGTATAATCGAGCGATATGTGTCTCAATGGTCATTCGGCTATAATGCCGTTGCTTGGCGATTTCATCAATGGAGAGTCCATCATCCAACAACTTTTTGGTATAAAGAAAAGTTGAACCATAAATCTTGCTTTGTTCATTGTTATATTCTGTGATGTTGAACTCATTGATAATCAATGAGAATTGGCGTCCATATTGTAGATATTTATGCTCTCCGACACCCGATATTTTCATCATTTCATCTCTGGAGACGGGTCTTTCTTCCGCCATTTGGCGGAGAGACTTGTCTGAGAAAATGATGTAGGCTGGCACCCCATTTTCTTGGGCTAATTCAGAACGTAATTCTCGCAACTTGTCAAATAGTTTGGTCTCTTTATGCTGTTTTTTGGAGACAACGGGCTTGGGTTTTTGTGCTTTTTTTAGGTCTTGGAAAGAGCCGATTTTGACTAATTCTAATTTTTTTTCACCAATCAGTACTTTTTTGCCGTAAGGCGTCACTTTCAATTTGTGATGATCTTGGTAGTCAATATCAAAAAGTCCGTGGTGCAGCATTTGCATTAAATATTGCTGCCACTGAAAATGCGATAATTCTCGACCTGCACCATACGTCTTAATGTCCTGATAGCCCAAATCATAGATTTCCTTACGCCCAGAGCCCCGAAGGATATCAATGGTCATCGAAGCGGAAATTTGTTGTTTGGTGCGGAGAATAGCCGACAATGCTTTTTGCGCAAGCACCGTACCATCTACGGTTTTAGGGGGATTTTTACAGACGTCGCAATTGCCGCAGCTGTCTTCCATTTGCTCATTAAAGTAGGAGAGGAGTATCTTTCTTCGGCAGGTGGTCGCTTCGGCGTATTGTTGCATACGTTTAAGCTTCTCCAACTGAATTTCTGGTTGGCCGCTGTCCATGGCAAATTTTTGAAGCAATTCTAAATCACCATAGGTATAAAAAAGTACCGTATCACTAGGTAAACCATCCCGACCCGCACGACCTATCTGCTGATAAAAACCTTCAATATTTTTGGGTAAATTATAGTGCATGACCCAGCGCACATTAGACTTGTCTATGCCCATACCAAAGGCAATGGTCGCACAGATGATTGGGATGCGGTCGTTGATGAATTCTTCTTGGATTCGTGCCCGCTCTGAAGGCTCCATTTGGGCGTGGTAAAAAGCGGTGTTGTAGCCCCGAGCATTGAGCTTGGTCGAAAGATTTTCGGACATTTTGCGGCTCAAAGTGTAGATAATTCCCGAAGAATCTGGTCGTTCAGAAATGAAATCATCAATGACTTGAAGTCGTTTTTGGGCAGGAGCAACGGTCAGGCTTAGATTGGGGCGGTCAAAAGACGAAATAAATCGATTGTCCTTGATTTTGAGCAATTTAACGATGTCCGCTTGGGTAATTCGGTCAGCGGTAGCCGTTAAGGCAACGATGGGTTTATTGGGAAATTTTGCTTTCAAGATGGACAGCCGCCCATATTCAGGACGAAAATCATGCCCCCAAGAAGAGATACAGTGCGCTTCGTCAATGGCAAAAAAGGAAATATTTAGTCGATTCAAGAGTTCATTAAAATTGCGCGTAAGCAAGGTCTCTGGAGCCACATACAAGAGCTTGGTACGTCCATCATACAGGTCATCGAGTACCTTTTTTTTCTCTGCGGCGCTCTGAGCGCTATTGACAAAAGCAGCATGAATACCGTTGCTGACCAAGGCGTCCACTTGGTCTTTCATGAGCGAAATTAAAGGCGAAATAACAATCGCTAAGCCATCTGTGATGACCGCTGGAATCTGAAAAATCAATGATTTGCCGCCACCTGTTGGCATGATGATTAAGGCATCATCTCCAGCCAATATAGTGTTAATAGCTTCCAGTTGATGTGGTCTGAATTCATTATAGCCAAAATATTTCTCAAGAGCTTGCTGTGGTGTCATGATAGCATTTTGGCAAATGTAGCATTTTTTTGGCTTTCAGCCAAAAAAATGCTTGCAGAGCCGAACGGCCGTTCGGCTTTACATTCCAGCTATTATCCAATTTCAATGTCAATATTAAATTTGCGAGCGATTTCTTTAGGCTCTTCATTGTTTTTTA